>URVS01000001.1 GCA_900551385.1 uncultured Mollicutes bacterium
TAGGATCATCGCCATATGGGTAATTTCCATTCCATTTTCCCCATTCCGGTTTATTTGTACCAGCTTGTTGTTGAGCGTATCCAGCGGCTCTTTGTAATAAAATATCTTGATATAAAGAAAAAATATTAAATTCATTAGTTCTTGTTATTTCTACTATTGGAATAATAATATATCCAATAAAAGTTATAAGACAAATTAATAATCCATAAATTAAAGTTGTTTTCAATCCACCATTATCTAATATAGAACTTTCTTTTTTTCGTGGTTTTTCTTTCATGACATTATTATTAGATTTATCACTACCTAAGGCTAAAGCAGGTAAAGAATCACTTATTAAATTTACCCATAAAATATGAATAGCTATTAAAGGTAAAGGATAATTTAATAATAAACATAAAAACATAATTAACACTTCAGCTAAATTTGAACTTAACAAAAATATAACTGCTTTTTTGATATTATCATAAATAACTCTACCAGTTTCAATTGCTTTTTCTATAGTAGAAAAATTATCATCAGTTAAAATAATATCTGCTACTGATTTAGCTACTTCAGTACCATTCTTACCCATAGCAATACCAACATCAGCTTCTTTAAGACTAGGTGCATCATTTACTCCATCTCCAGTCATAGCAGTTACATAATTCATCTTTTTATAACGAGAAACAATTTTCATTTTATCAATAGGAGTGACTCTGGCGAAAACATTGATATTTTCTAATTCTTTATCAGTTAATGCATTAATTTGATTACCTAAACATACTTCATTATTTTGATTAACTAAATTTAATTCTTTACCAATAGCAGAAGCTGTTTTTAAATGATCTCCAGTAATCATAACTACTTTTACTCCTGCTTCTTTTAAATTATTAATAGATTCATTTACTCCATCTTTAATTGGATCTTTTTCTCCTACAAAACCAATAAAAATTTCTTTATTATCATAATTGTAAGAAAAAGCTAAAACTCTTAAAGCATTATCGTAAAATGAAGATAAATAAATATCTATTTGTTTCCTTATTTTGCTATCTAAAACAGTTATTTTATTATCTAATAAATAATATTTACATCGAGATATAATTATTTCAAATGCACCTTTAGAAAATATAATATTTTGATTATTATATTTATGATATGTTTGCATCATTTTTCTTTCTGAAGAAAATGGTATTTCTTTATATCTTATATATTCTTTTTTTATTTTTTCTATATCGTAATATTTTTCAGTATATTTTAATAACGCTACTTCTGTAGGATCACCTTTATCAATATCAGCGTCATTGCATAAACACATTGCTTTTAATAATAAATCATCATTACCATAAGAAAATATTTTTTCAACAATCATTTTATTTTCAGTAATTGTACCAGTTTTATCTGAACATACTAAAGAAACTGAACCTAATGTTTCTATTGATGGTAAATGTTTTACAATAGTATTAACATTTACTAATTTTTGCACTCCTATTGATAAAGTAATTGTTACAACTGCCATTAATCCTTCAGGAATAACTGCAACCGCTAAAGAGATTGAAGTTATTAACATTTCTAACACATTACCTTTTCTAAAAAAAGAAATTATAAACATAATTACACAAATAATAATTGTTGCTAAACCTAAAATTTTACTTAAATCATTTAATTTAATTTGTAATGGAGTTATTTCTTTTTTATTTTCAATAAAAGAAGATATTTTACCAAATTCAGTATCTTTACCAACTTTTATAACTTTTGCTTCTCCATGACCAGAAACCACTACTGTTGATTCAAATACTTTATTAGAATTATCTAAACCATTTTTATCTTTTTCTACTCTAATAGCTTCTCCAGTTAAACTTGATTCATCAATTTTTAAGCCATGATTATCAATTATTATTGCATCTGCTGCTACTATATCTCCTTCTTGTAAAACTAAAATATCATTAACTTTTATTTCATTAGATAATATTTTTTTAATTTTTCCATTTTCTTTAATATAACAATGAGGTGATGACATTTTCTTTAATGCTTCAAGAGCGTCATCAGCTCTTATTTCTTGAATAAAACCTACTATCCCATTAATAAAAATTACAAATAAAATAATAAAACCATCAATAAATTCTTTTAAATAAAAAGAAATAAAACATGCAACAAAAAGAATATATATTAATGGTGAATTAAACTGATTAATAAAAATTTTAAACTTTTTCATTTTTCCACCTATACAAACTTATTAAAATTTTTTTATTATTATTCTATTAAAAATAAAAAACTAATAGATTTCTCTACTAGTTTATGATTTTATTTATATAATATTTTTTTAAGAATAAAGCTTATAATAATAAGTATTAAACCGATAATAATTAAAACCACATGTTTCTCCTTTTTTTTCTTTTATTTTATATAAAATTTACCATAATGAAAATTAAATAAAATAATATTGGCAATATGTTGGCACTATAAAATTAAAATATTATTTAAATAAAAAGTACAAAGTGATATTATTTAGTTAGAGGTGTCTAACTATGAAATTTTATGAAAGTGGAAATATTAATAATCCAGTTATATTTTTAATTCCTGGAACATGTTGTCATTATACATTATTTAACAAAGTTGTTCCTTCTTTAAGAGAAAGATTTTATACTGTTGTAGTTTCATTTGATGGATTTGATGAACATGAAAAAACTGAATATATAAGTATGGAAGAAGAAACCAAAAAAATTGAAAATTATATAAAAGAAAAATTTAATAATCATATTTCTTGTATATATGGTTGTTCACTCGGTGGATCATTTGCATCTTATTTAGTTCAAAGAAATAATATTAAAGTAGACCATATTATTTTAGGTAGTAGTGATATGGATCAAAGTAATGTTTTTATAGCTAAAATAAAAGGAAAAATCATTTCTCCAATTATGTATAAAATGATTCATACTGGAACTATACCTTCTTTTATGGAAAATAAACTTAATAAAATGAAAATTAATGAACCAACTAGATATAATCAAACAATGGAATTTCTTAATTCTTTTATGGTTCCAAGTTTAAAAGATGTAGTTACTGAAAAAAGTATATATAATCAATATGTTTCAGATTTAGTAACAAAAATTGATAACAATATTGATAATAAAAATACTAAAGTTCATGTATTTTATGCTTTAGGAATGGGTAAAAAATATCGTAAAAGATATTTAAAACATTTTAAAAACCCTGATATTAGAGAACAAAATTTAAATCATGAAACATTTTTCTTCTGTTATCCAGATAAATGGGTAAAAGAAGTATTTGATTGTGTTTTTAGTAATTAAATTATTAAATAATATAACTGACTTAATTAATTATTTTTATCTATTTCTTTAATAAAATTTTTTAGTAAAAACATTGTAAAATAAGGAAATGTATAAAATTTTCCATTAAAACCTATATTTTTATCACCAAATTTAATTCCAAATTTAACATCTTGATATATTTCTTTATCAATCAATTTATTTAATGATGGAGTTGAACCATCTTTCGCTTTTACTTCAATAGGAATTAACGAATTTTTATTTCTAATAAAAAAATCCATCTCAATTTGGGAATGATCATCTTTATAATAAAATAATTTATACCCTTCTTTAACTAAAGTTTCACTTGCAATACTTTCATATATTGCACCTTTAAATGTATTAAAATTTTTATTTTCTCTTAAATCAATTTGAGCTTCTTCATCTAATGAGGCAATTAAAAGACCAGTATCACCAAAATAAATTTTATATTTAGATATATCGTAATTACCTAACAAAGGTAATTCTGCTTCATTTAAGCAATAACATATATTTATTATTCCAGCATTTGATAGCCATTCAAACGCTCCAATATATTCTCTATTCCTTGCACCTTTACTTATTTTAGCAACCTGATATCTTTTATTTTCTTTACCTAAAAAGAATGGGATATTTCTATAAATATTTAATATTTTACCTTTTTCTAAACCTTTTGCATATTTTGTAATATCTTCTTCATAATCATTTAATAATTGCTTTTGCATTTTTAAAATTCCAGAAAAATTATTATTTTCTATATACTTTAAAACAATAGCAGGCATACCACCAGTAATTAAATAATCATTAAAACATTCTTTATATATTTTCATTTCTAATTCACTAAAAGGAACAAGATTTACCATGTGATTTAGCAAATCACTAATTTGGTCTTTGTCATATCCTTTAGCCCATAAAAACTCTTCAAAATCCATTGAATACATATCATAATCTTCTTTATATCCAACACTATTTAATTGAATTTCATTATAATTAATCCCCATTAGTGAACCAGAACAAATAATATCAAATCTATTATCTATTTTAAATTGCTTTAATGAAGTCATTGCTTTTGAACATAATTGCACTTCATCAAAAAATATTAATGTATTATTTTTTTCAAATGTAGCATTTGGCATTAATAAAGATATATTTTTAATTATGTTATCAACATCATATCCATTATCGAAAATTGATTTAAAATTTTCGTTTGATGCAAAGTTAATTTCTATAAAATTTTTGTAATTTTCTTTTGCAAATTTAACAATAGAATATGTTTTTCCTATTTGTCTAGCCCCCTTTATTACAAGTGGTAAATGATTTTTTTCATTTTTCCATTCTAACAAATATAATTCTATTTTTCTTTTCATAATATCACCTTGTTAATAATATATCACGTTTTCAGGTGTTTTTCAAAAACAATTTTACACGTTTTCAGGTATTATTATAGCTTAAATTTACACGTTTTAGATAAATTGATAGATAATAGTGGATAGTTTTGCTAATTATTCGGTTGAAAAAGTGTGCTATATTGCAAATTATTCGGTTGAAAAAGTGTAAAATAATATCAAGGTGATATATCATGTTAGAAAGAAAAATTACAAAAGTCTTATTGGCTTGGAAAAATAATACTATTATCGAGAAAAAAGCTCTAGTAATTAAAGGCTTAAGACAAATTGGTAAAACTTTTATTGTTAAACAATTTGCTAAAGATAATTATGAAAATCAAATATATATTAATTTTAAGAATAATGATGATTTAAAATCTGTATTTGAAGAAAATTTAAATGTTGATAGGATTTTAATTGATTTATCTGCTAAAATGCCTAATATAAAATTAATTCCTTATAAAACTATTATTATTTTTGATGAAATACAAGAATGTGCTAATGCTAGAGCCTCAATAAAAGCTTTTGTAGAAGATGGAAGATATGATATTATTGCAACAGGTTCATTACCTGGAATAAAAGGTTATAATAAGAAAAAAGGTAAAGGTGTACCAACAGGTTCTGAACATATTATATATATGTATCCATTAGATTTTGAAGAATTTTTATGGGCAAAAGGTATATCAAAAGATGTAATAAATTATTTAAAAGAATGTTTTAACAATAAAGAACAAATTTCTAAAGCTGTTCATGAATCAATGATTAGATATTTTAAAGAATATATTTGTGTTGGTGGATTACCAGAAGCAGTAAATATATTTTTAAAAACAGGTGATATGAATCAAGTATATAATGAGCAAAGAGATATATTAGAAGAATATAAAGACGATTTTGGAAAACATTTAGATGCAAATGACAATGAAGAAGTTGATAAATTTCTCTTAGCAAGGATTGAAGAAGTTTTTGATTCAATTCCAAGTCAATTAGCAAAAGAAAATAAAAAATTCCAATATTCAAAAATAAAAATAAAAGGTAGAAGTGCAGATTATAGAGAGGCTATTCAATGGTTAATTGATGCAGGTATTGTTATTCCTTGTTATAATTTATCAACAATAGAATCTCCATTAGAAGGAAATAAAATTGATAATGTTTTTAAGCTATATATGAGAGATAGTGGATTATTTGTTAGTATGCTAGAAAAAGGCACTGCTGGAGAAATTCTTTCAGGCAATTTAGGAATTTATAAAGGCGCCATATATGAAAATATTATTGCTGATGCTTTTGCTAAAATGGATAGAAAATTATATTATTTTCATAAAGATTCCGGTCTTGAAATAGATTTTATAACAAAATTTGAAGGTAATATTACACTAATTGAAGTTAAATCTACCACTGGTAAAACAAAATCTGCTTCAACAATACTTAATGATAAAAACTATAATATAAAGCACTGTATCAAATTTGGGGAATACAATATTGGATTTACTAATAATATTTTAACTTTACCTTATTATTTAGTATTTTTATTCAATGAAATATAATTTAAAGCACTTAAAAATGAGGCATATCGCCTCATTTTTTTTAACCATTATTATTTAATTAATTCTTCGTATTCATCAATTAATTCATTTAATTTATTACATACTGCTAAGAATGGTTCTTTAGAAGTTAAATCAACTCCACCTTTTTTAACAATTTCTATTGGATAATCTGATCCACCCATTTTTAACATTTCTATATATTTTTCAAATGCTCCTTCTTTTTTAGCTTTAATATCTTGATATATTTTCATCGAAGCAGAAAAACATGTCGCATATTGATATACATAGAATGGTGAATTATATAGATGTGGAATATAAGCCCAAACAAATTTCTTTAATGGCTCTGTATCTAAATCTATACCATAATATGTGTAATATAAATTTTTAATAATTTCACATAATGATTCATATGTAAATGGTTTACCATCAAGAGCTAATTGATGTGCTTGGTATTCAAAATCAGCAAATAATGTTTGACGATAGAATGTTGATACAATTCCATCCATTTGTTGTTCTATTGCTTGAATTTTTAATTCTTTATCATTGCTATTTTTAATTAAATAATCTAAGAATATTTGTTCATTCAATGTTGATGGAATTTCCGCGACAAAGATTAAATAATCTTTTGTTGCATATGGTTGAGTTTCTTCTGAATATAAGGTATGAATTGAATGTCCACATTCATGTGCTAAAGTAAATGCTGAATCTAATGTATCAGTATGATTTAATAAAATATATGGTCCATAACCATAAACACCTGTTGAATATGCTCCACTTCTTTTTCCATCACTAGGATATACATCAACATGTCCATCTTTTAAGGCTATTTTTGCATGTTCAACAAAATCATCACCCATTACTTGTAATGCTTTTAAAACATCTTCATAAGCTTTAGGGAATGGATATTTTACTTCAGCTTTTGAATAATGTAAGAATCTATCATAAGTATGATATTCTTCTAAATTAAATAATTTTTTTCTTAAAGCAATATATCTTTTTAATGGAGCAGTATTTTCTTTAACTGTATTAATTAATGATAAATATACTTCTTCTGGTATTTTATTATGATCTAAAACACTTGATAAAATAGATTTATAACCTCTATTTCTCATCTTAGCAATATTAGAATCAACTATACCTTTATAGATTGTACATAAAGTATTTTCATGTTTTTGATAATAAGAAAATTGTGCTTCAAATATTTTTCTTCTATCATCTTGATTCTTAGTTCTCATTAATACACTTGTATATGTATTTGGACTAATTTTTACTTCTTCACCTGTTGATAAAGTTACATCAATAGGATTAAAATCACTATTTTGTAACATTGCATATAATCTAGCAAAAGAAGAAGTTACCATTTGATAATTAGACATTATCATTTCTTCTTTAGTAGAAAGAACATGTTCTTTACCATCAAATATTTTTTTAATATTAAATAAGTTTTCTTTGATAGCCTTACTATTTTTAGCAAATTCTACATATTTATCAAAACTTAATTCAAGAATTTCGTTATCTACAAAGCTACTATTACTTGAATATTCTTGCAAGACTTCTCTTATTTTCATCATTAAAGCTTGATAATTTAAATCTTTTTGATTTTTATCATAATTCATTGCAACATAAGAATATAATTTTTCAAATAATTTTCCTAAATCATCTTGAAAAACGAAAAAATCATTTATTTCTTGTTCAGTTTTTAAATGACATTTAAATTTAGATATTTCATTTATTTTATTTTTTAAGATTTCTAAATCTTTAGACCATGCTTCATCATTAATATATATTTCTTTTAAATTCCATTCTGTCATAAATTTAATTCCTTTCGATAATAAAATAATATCACTTAAAAAGTTAATTATCACTAATTTATTATGTAATCAAAATTATTTATGCTTTCTTTTTTTAGAATCAAAAATTAAATTTTCTAATTTATTATAATAAACAATACTAAATCCAAGTCCTACTAAGCCAATAAAAGAAAGACCAATACCTAAAATTAAACCTTTATCTTGATATGTAATTTTTACTTTATGATTTCCATAAGAAATATTTTCAAGATTAGCGCCTGTAAATATATGACCAGTACGATATGTATGTACTTTTTTACCATCAATATAAATATTTATTCCTTTTTCATAAGGTAAAGTGAAAAACATTTGTTGATTATTTTTATTTAAATTAAAGCTTCCTTCATAAGAAAAACTAGTAATACCTTTTTTTATTACTAAATCATTAACTCCTTGTAAATTAATTTCATCAACATATTCTTTTAAAATATTTGTATCTTCATAATAAAAACTTTCATTAATAATTTCATGATTTAAATCTTCTTTAAATGTCATTGTTAATTCATGAACATGACTATTATTATCTTTAATTCCTTTGATACCTTTATGCCAATAAGAATTTTCTAAATAATTATAATCCATTACATAATTTAATTTATCATTATTATTCATTTCTGAAAAATATAAATTAAAATTATATGCTTCTTGTGGCACTAAATATTTTATTTTGATAGTAGAATTCTTTTTACCTGTATAATATTTATGTCCAGCTTCATCTAATTCTTCTATCACACCTTCACTTAAACTAATTGATAAAGGCTGAATTTTATAAAAGATATCTTTCTTTTCATTATTTTCATTTAATATATTTCCACATAAAGATTTATATATGCTATTTTGGTATTCAAAATGATCATAATATTTCATTGAATTACCAATTCTTTCATTATCTTGAAACCATTCATAAGGCATAATATCACTAGCAAAACCTAATGGTAAAGTTAATGAATTAGTATAATATTTCATGCCATCATTATCATTATTTGTTAATTCTTGATATGGATATTTATTAATAAATTTAGGTTTATTATTGGTATAATTATTTGTATTATCTATTAAATATTTTATGTTTAAAAATGAATTAATTGAAGCAGTTGATCCAGCATCGTATTTTTCAAAATAACCATTATAATGAAATCCTAATTTTAACATATAATCTTCTATTTGTTTATTTTCACTAGAAGAAAAATGAGATAAACCATTATAACTATAAAACATTGGATTATTATCTACATCATTATAATTACCTGGTCGATTAAATAACATTTCCATTCTATAATTTTCTTCTTTTTCTAAAGATTTTATTTTTTCAACACTAGATAAATATGTTTCATCTTTTTTATATGTTTCAATAGTTTGATATTGTTTATCATTAACTTGTAAAACATTTCTTGCTCCATTAAAAGAAGAAATACAAGTTAAAGGTATAAAAATAAATGTTAAAACATATTTAACATATTTATTATATTTTGGTTTAAATCTAATAAATATAAAATAACAAACTAATAAAAATATAACTACAAAATAAATAATTAAAGACATCATTGATATTTCATAATTTAATTTTTCTCCAGAAGGCATTTCTATTGGTAAATTTTTTAAAATAAAATAACTTGATATTCCTGTAATTAAAGGTAATATTGGTCCAAATATATTAGTTTTAGATAAATGATCTGTTTCTTTAGAACCAAAATAACAAACCATAAAACCAATAATAAAAGCATATCTACAAGGAAACCATGAAGGTTCTCTTCCACCATGTAATAATGTATATGTAATAGAAAATGATGAAAAGAAAAGATATATAATGAATAAAACAAAACTAGCAATTCTTTCTTTTATAGAATAATTTTTATTAAAGAAATATAATTGAAAGAAAATAAGACTAATAATAGATGTAAACATACTCATATATCCATAATTAGTGCATATATCATTAACACTTTTATAATTGTTTTGACCAAATCCTGCTAGAATCATTACAAAATTATAAAATATTGGTTGAGGTAATGAAAAAGAAGCTTTTGTTCCACTTAAATGTAAAAAAGCTGTTACCCACATACATGAACTTATTAATCCACCAATTAAAGAAAAAACAAAAAATCTTAATATAAAATAATTTCTATCTTTGAATTTTTTATCTAAAGAAATATATTTATATATAAAATAAAATACTGCAAATATACAAATCATCGCGCCTATATACCAAGAAGATAATAAACTATATCCTAAAGCAAGAGGATAAATAATATTATTTTCTTTCTTAGTCATTTTATCGATTCCTAAAATAACTAATGGTAAAATCATTACTCCATCTAACCACATAAAATTTGATAAATATATTACATTATAAGAAATTAAACCATATCCAATAGAAAAAATTAAATCAATAAAGTTTCCTTTTTCTTTTTGTAATCTAATTAATAAATACATATTTAATCCTGCTAAAGACATTTTTAATAAATTAGTAAATAAGAAAAAAGCAGGTATTTCATCATAAGAAAAGAAAACAATTAATAAATTAAATGGTGAAGCAAGATAATAAGTAAATATTGACATGAAATCTCCACCAAAAACTTTACTTAAAGTATAAATCATTGATTTATTACCTTCTAAGACGCTTTTATAATATCTCATATAAGAAATATATTGAGATTGCATATCTATCATCATTATTGTTTTGTCACCAAAAGGATATATATTTTCTATTTTAAA
Source organism: uncultured Mollicutes bacterium (assembly GCA_900551385.1). Classification (GTDB taxonomy): domain Bacteria; phylum Bacillota_I; class Bacilli_A; order RFN20; family CAG-449; genus CAG-449. The sequence goes on from URVS01000001.1 coordinate 10,776, forward strand.
TAAAAATAACATTAATAAACATGGTAATAAAAAAGATAAAACAATTAATATTATCTCTTTAGCTTTATTTAAATAATTTGATACTTTATTATTCATTTTTATCTTCTTGTTTCTTAATTATATCAATAATATAATTTGGTCTATTTCTAGTATTTATCAATACGTTATGTAAATACAAACCAATAATACCAATAAAAAATATGATTAAACTTGTTACAAATAATATAACACTTACGATAAATAATGGTCCATACGCTACATTATAAAAATAATAATTAACACAAGAAATAATAAATAAAATAAAGAATATTATCATATTTATAAAAGTTAAAACACTTGAAATTGCTCCAAATTGAATTGGAAAATATAATGGTTTTTGAGTCATAGTAGAAATATTATCAAAAGCATGAATAAATAATTTAGAAGCATTATATTTTGATTCTCCTGCTACTCTTTTTTCTCTTTTAAAATCAATCATACAGGTTTTATAACCAACAAAAGATGCTTCAGTTCTTAAATACCTATCTTGTTCAGTTAAATTATTTATTTCATCAATAACTCTTCTTGATAAACCTCTAAAGCAATTTACATTTTCAGGAGCGATTGTTTTTCCTTCTATTTTATTAATAAATTTATAAAAGAAGCTCGCTGATTTTCTTTTAAAAAATGAATCTGTTGATCTATCTACTCTATGAGGGTTAACTACTTCATACCCTTCAGAAAATTTTTCAGCAATTTTTTGTATTAAATTAACTGGATCTTGTAAATCACTATCCATAGTAATTGCATAATCTCCATTACAAACTTTTAATCCTGCTGAAAAGGCTGCATTTTGACCAAAATTTCTTGATAAAGAAACCATAATATCATTTCTTTGATTATATAAATCATTCATAACTGATAAAGTATTATCATTTGAACCATCATTAACTAAAACAAATTCAAATTCATAATCTTTTATATTATTAATAACTGGATTTACACATTCAAAATATAAAGGTAATGATTTTTCTTCATTATAGCAAGGAATAATAATTGATATTTTTTGCATAATCTCCTCCATATTTTTTTACATTGTAGCACAATTTATTCATACATAATATTTTTTTAAATAATAAAGTTTAAATCTTTTCTAAAATCCAATTTTAAATTAGATATATATTTATAATAGTTCTATTCCTTTTTCTTTAAATTTATTTATATCTTCTTCATTCCAATAAGAAGCTTGTACTTCTCCAATATGTACTTTTTTTAACATAAACATACATATACGAGATTGACCTATTCCTCCACCTATTGTTAAAGGTAGAGAAGAATTAATAATATTTTGATGATATGGATATGTTAATTTATATTCTTCATTTTTTTCTTTTAATTGAAAAATTAATGATTTTTCATCTACTCTTATACCCATTGATGATAATTCTAAAGCTATTTGTAATGGTTCATACCATAATAATAAATCACCATTTAATTTCCAATCATCATAATCAGCGGCTCTACCATCATGAGGTAATCCATCTAATAATTTATTTCCTATATGCATTAAAAAAACTGCTTTATATTCTTTAGTAATGATATTTTCTCTTTCTTTTCTAGTTAGATTAGGATATTTTTTTTCTAATTCTTCAGTAGTAATAAATTTAATATCATTAGGTAGATTATAATCTAACACTGGATAAGATGCATGTACTACTTCAGAAGTATATTTTATTACATCATATATTTTTCTAACTATTTGTTTTAAATATTCTTCGTTTCTTTCTTCTTTAGAAATAACTTTTTCCCAATCCCATTGATCAACATATAAAGAATGAATATTATCTAATTCTTCAAATGGTCTAATCGCGTTCATATCTGTATATAAACCTTTAACATTATATTTATTTAAAGCATATCTTTTCCACTTAGCTAATGATTGAACTATTTCTAATTTTTTATTATTTTCATTACATATAAAATTAACTGCTTTTTCATATCCATTTAAATTATCATTTAAACCTGTTTCTGGATCAATAAATAAAGGAGCACTTACTCTAGTTAAAGATAAAGATCTTGATAATTCATTTTGAAAAGTATCTTTAACTAATTTAATTGCTATTTGAGTATCATAAATATTTAATAATGAATGATAATTATCTAAAAATATATTGTTTTTCATTTTTAATTTCCTTTTAAATATATATAGTTATATTAGCAAATATATTTACAAAAAGAAAATAAAAATAACATTATTTTTTGTTTTATGATTTAATATATTTAGAGGTTTTTATGAAAAATAAATTATTAAAATTAAGTTTATTATATTCTTTATTTCTATGTTCATGTAATAATCAATTACCTTATCCAACATATGAAGATTTATCTTTTGAAGATAATGATACAACTATGTATATTGCTTCAGATACTCATTATTTAGCTTCTTCATATTTAGATTCAAATAGAGATTATGATGGTGAATTATTTGTTACCGATGGAAGAACCATGAATTATAATAATATTTTATTTGATAAATTAATTGAACAAACAATTATTGATTCACCTGATTATTTTATTATTACTGGTGATATTACTTATAATGGTGCATATAATTCTCATCTTGAAGTAGCAAATAAATTAGATAAATTATTAGCTAAAGGAATTCAACCATTAGTCATTCCTGGTAATCATGATACATTTTCTCTTTCACCTAGAGATTATTCTAATACTGAATATAATATTGTTAAATCCACTACTAGTGATGAATTTAAACAAATATATAACAATTTTGGTTATTCTAATGGTTTTAGTTATGATAAAGATACTTTATCTTATACATATATCACTAAAAATAATGAAATGTTATTAATGCTCGATTCTACTTATTCTAAATATAATTATAAAGATAGCTATTCTTATATAAGTGGGGGTATTACATGTATAGATTGGTTAATTAATAATTTAGAATACGCTAAAGAAAATAATTTAAAAGTTATTAGTTTTATGCATCATAGTTTAATTACTCATAATAAATTATTTGAAAGCTTATACACTATTACTAATAGTGAACAAATATTAGATTTATATAAAAAATATAATGTAGAAATTAATTTTTCAGGTCATTTACATATTCAAGATATCATGGAAAATAATGGAATATATGATATTTGTTCTAATTCATTATTAGATTATGGTAATAGATATGGAATATTTAAAATTGGTAAAAACGGTATGCAATATGATTCTAAATATATTGATTTTATTTTAGATAATAAATCTTATCATGATTATTCATTTAATTTATTTAAAAAGATGTATATGCTTAAATCTAGATTTGAAACAGATAATGAACAAAATAATGAAATATTAAAAGAATTTTTAGGTAGTTTAAATGCTTAATATTTTGATGGTAGTATATTCTTACATCAAGAATTAAAAAAAGAAAAAGGATATAGCTTATTAAAAGAATATGGTGATGATGAATACTCAACTTCATTATTAAATTCATTTAATAAAAATAATTATAAATTAGTTATTAAAGATTAGTTGGATAAATTAAAGGTTCAAAATTAATTCCTTTTTCTAAATCAAATTTAATTTTATCTAATAAAAATGAAATAGCATATTGAGGTATACTTGTCCAAAATTTCCTTGTATAATTTTATAACAAATTTTTGCTTTATATTTTGTTTTTCCTTCCATAACATTTTTAGAAGCAGCCATTTTACCATTTACAGATTTTTCTTCTAAAAGAATTATTCCTTCATTATCTTCTAAAATAAAATCAATTTCTAAATGTTCTTTTCCATTAGAAAAATAATATAAAGGTAATCCAGCTTTATTAATAGTAATAGCAAGTAAATTTTCAAATATTGCACCTTTTCTACTATCTAATCCATTTAATAAAAATTCTTGAGATGTTGATAAAGGATACATTGCCATCAATAAACCAATATCCGTAATAAAAGCTTTAAAATAATTTTCATCAACATTAGCTTCAAGTGGTTTTTCTATTGCATTTAAATTAAAACATCTTAATACTAAACCAACTTTTTCTAACCATTCGAAAGGTTCTTCAAATTCAGAAGCTCTACCACCTTTTTTTATTTCTGAATATTTAAATTTATGAGTATCTGTTTCTCTAGCTAATTGACTAGGAATAGAATCTAATATTTTATTTAAAGTTGTTTGAAGTTTATAATCTATTTCTTCTTCATTTTTATCATTAATAAATCTACCAAAATCCGCTCTATAATCTTTTATTAATCCTTCTAAATATTCACGAGATTTTATATAATTATTAGTACGTAAAAATAATTTAATAGATTCAGGCATGCCACCTACAACAACATATCTTTTTATCATTTCTTTATAATAATCAACTAATGCTTGAGGAATTTCTTTTTTTTGACTTGTATATTGTTTTAATATATCAATATTTTTTTCTTCTAATCCATTAGCCCATAAAAATTCTTCAAAATCTAGTGATGTCATTTGAATTATAGTTTCATATCCTGTTGGAATATCTATTTTTTGTTTTCTTCTATAATTCAACACTCCTAATAAACTTCCTGTTGCAATAACAGCATATCTTTTATCAAGAGCAAAACTCTTAAAAGAAGTTCTAGCTAATGGACAATCACCAATTTCTTCAAAAATTAATATCGTTTTATAAGGTATAAATTCTTTATTTGGAAAATAAGGCATTGAATTTCTAATTATTGTATCAACATCAAGATTACCATCAAATATTTTTCTAAGTGATTTATTATGCCTAAAATCATATACAATTACATTTTCATATTCTTCATGCGCAAATTTATCAACTATATAACTTTTTCCAATTTGTCTAAGTCCATCAACAATAAGAGGTACCTTATTTGGATCATTATTCCATTCATATAATTTTTTCTCTATTTTTCTTTTAAATTCAATTTTCTTTTCCATAACATTTCACCTATACTTATTATATATTATTTTCGTAAAATGTAAATATTTACACAAAACGATTTCGTAAAATGTATTTTTATACACAAAACGATTTCGCAAAATGTTATGATAAACCATTATCTTAATATTTATTTCTTAAATTTATCACCTTTAGAATGAAAAAATCTTTATAAATTTATCTATTTATAAAAACTTATTCTTTTAATTTTGCTCTTTTTATTAATAACTATATGTGATTTAATAAATTAACAATCAAAATAATTAAAAAAATCTTTATGAAAATTGTTATTTTGAATACGAGTCCAAGAAGAAAAGAGAATATAATATCACATATAAGTGCATTTATTAAAGTCACTAACCATGATGAGATTGCTTTACTAATCTTATCTATATAACTACAAGCTGTTCTTCCATGTTTCTATATCATTAATAAACCTTACTTTTTTTATGATATAAGTGACATTAATATTATTTGAAAAACTAATTGTTTTTATAAAGAAAGGAAATTATATTATGAACGATAAATGTGTAGTATTAAACGCAAAAAAAATGAATTTTGATGGAAAACTAGATTTTTCTATTTTATCTTCTGATGTTACAGTATATGATGATACAATTGAACAGCAATTAATAAAACGTATTCAAGGAAAAGATATTATTGTAACAAAAGAAATGCCTGTGAATGCAGAAATGATACAACAATTCCCAGAATCTATCAAACTAATTTGTGAAGCAGGTACAGGATATAATAATATTGATCTTGAGGCTGCTAGAAAAAGAGGAATTACAGTTTGTAATATACCTGCATATAGTACAGATCGTGTAGCCCATACTGCAATCATGATGATATTGAATTTGAGTTCTTCAATGCAAATCCAAATGAAGATGTTAGCATGCGGAAACCATGATAATTTTACTAAAAATCTTCAAGTTCCACATCTTGAAGTAAATAATAAAACTCTTGGAGTTATAGGGGCTGGACATATTGGTAAGAAAGTCATTCAAATTGCAAAAGCTCTAGATATGAATATACATGTATATAGTAGAACACCAAAAGAAGATGAAGAAAAAATCCATTATGTATCGCTTAAAGAATTACTTAAAAATAGTGATTATGTTTCTTTACATTGTCCACTAACAGAAAATACAAAACATATGATTAATAAAGAAACTTTATCACTTATGAAGCCATCAGCGTTTATCATTAATACTGCTAGAGGTGCACTTATTGATGAAAAAGCTCTTATAGAAGCATTAAAAAATGGTACAATTGCAGGAGCAGGACTTGATGTTCAAGAAAGTGAGCCACCTGAAGAAAATAATCCTCTTTATATTATGGATAATGTCATTTTGACACCTCATATGGGATGGAAAGGTCTTGAAACAAGAAAACGTTTAGTTTCTATTTTAGCAGACAATATAAAGAAGTTTATAGAAGGAAATCCAATTAATGTTGTATCGTAATAAACACTTAATTAAAAATCTATAAATCAGTATTAATAAATTTCTATAAAAATTAAAAGAAAAATAAATTGTAATTTTTTTAGAATTAAATATCTTTTATATCTATTTGATTATTTTTTATATTTCTTCATAAATATCATCAAGACTTATTAAAATATAATTATTATCATTTGTTATATTAAAACCTGTTTTTGAAATAAAACCATAATTAATAGGATTTAAATTAGTTTTAGCAACTTGTAATATTTCTTCATTTACAATATGATTATCAATTTTAGAATCAGTAAATTTAACTTCATAAACTATATAACCATCTTTTTAATTTTGTTACTAAATCAAATTGTCCATTTTTTCTTTCTTTAGGGTTATCATACCAATATGTTCCAATATCTTCAATAACAGGATTTATTAACCCTTTTTTATTTTTTCTAATTAAATATTGCATAGATATTTTTTCAAAAGTTTTTGGTACAACAACATTTAAAAAATCATCATTTATATATTTATCATAAAACATTTCATTATTTAAAATATTCTTAATAGAAAGATTATGATATATGTACCTATAATAAAAATATACAGCATTATCAGTTAATACATATCCTGATTTCTTTTTATTTTTTTTATCGTTTATTGGACAAATATATGATATTAAATCCATCTTTTCTAATACTTCTAAAGTATCATATAATGAACTAGTGGTATTAATTCCTGATTTAGATAATATATCAGTATAATGAAACGCTCCTATTGCAATACTAGAAAAAACAGTATAAGCATTATTAATTTTTACTAATTCTTCTTTTATGTTTGATGTTATTTCTGATAATAAATGAGAAAATTGTCCACTTAATAAATTAATTATATTTTCTCTTACAGTTAATTTAGAATCAATTTGTTTATTATAAAAAGGAACTCCTCCAAAAGCAGCATATAATTTAACTTTATCTTCATTAGAGAAATCTTTATAAAATTTTGCAGAATCATAATAATCCATTTCTTTTAATAAAATTGAAACATTAAAACGTCTATAAAGTGGATTACTTTCACTAAGAATACTTTCCATTGTAGAAATACTACTACCTAATAAGAAAAACTTAATTTTTGTTTCATTTTGGTAATTATCTATTATTCTTTGTAATTTAGAATCTAAACCGTTTATGATTTTTCTAATATATGGATATTCATCTAAAGCAAAATATAATTCATTATTTTTTGCATACTCAAATAAATATTCAATAACATCAATAAAGTTTTCAAAAAAAATATTTTTTATACCTAAAGTTTCTTTTATAAGTTTAGTTAAATCATTAATATTACTTTTTTCATTTTCTTGATTACATTGATAAATAATAAAAGGCTTATGTGATTTATAAAAACAATGTTTTAATAATTCAGTTTTGCCAAGGCGTTTTCTTCCATAAATAATACCAGATTGAAATCCATCTTTATTTAAAATATAATCAATTACTTTTTGTTCCTCTTCTCTACCATAAAATTCCATAATATCACCTATACCAATAATTTTTGTCGGACAAAAGCAACAAGAAATAATCCGACAAAAATTATATTGTTAAATTTATATTTATTAATCTTGTTTTGATATTTTTTGGTGCCATAAGATGCCATTTTCGATTATATACAATATTTTTATAATCATCTTGGAACAAAATCGAAATAAATTCGATAAGAAATAAATCTTTTTCACAAGCTAATATAAGAGATACATTAATATAGAATAAATGTTTTTGTGCATCTATTCTATTTTATTAAAGATTTACTTTTATTCTTGTAGGTATTGTTAGACCTCTATCCCTCAATAGACTTATACATTCTAAATTAGGATTACTTTTTCTCAATATATTCACTGAGGCATTAATATAAGCATTTACTAATATTTTGTTATATGTTTTATATAAACCTCTTTTTATTATTTTATATGAAAATTCTAAACCATTAAATTCAAATAAACTAAATCTAGATAAACTACCAACAACCATATCATTAAAGACTTGATTTGCCAAGCCATAAAATTCAAGAGCAAAATGATAACAAATACTAGTAGTTTTTGAGATTTTGCTTGCTGTTTCAAATTTTGTAACCTTAACTACTCCTTCTTGGGCTAATGATACATATAATCCATTACGAATCTTTTTTATTTTTGTTTTAATACAATTATCAAATTGATTTTTTGAAGAATATTGTGAAATTCCTTCACTTTTTGTAAAACACTACGATATTTTATCTAACATATATAATCCGCCTTTTTAACCAAAATAACATGAAAGTGGTACATTTTTAACGCTTTTAAGTAAATTTGGTTAATCATTTTAATGATATATAACATTCATCTTTTAAAAATTTAATAGGAACACCGTCAGGATATTCCGGATTGAATATTTCTACTTGATTTAAAACAACTTCCTCTTTTTTTGTAATTGTAATCATAAATAATCTATTTATATTATAATAATTATCATTTTTAAAATTTTTGAAATCAAATTATTTCTAAAAAAACAGAAGCAAAAATCCCTTTAAAATTTATATTAATACTTTTTTAATTTCTAATATTAATTAAGTAATACTTTAAACTATTAATTAATAATTTTCAAGTATATTTTATTAATAATATTATTTTGGGATAGTTGTACTATCAATTAAAGAATTACTTATAATAATACAAAGCCAGTAAGAGGTTAGTATAATGTTTAAAAAGTATAGTAAAGAAGTATTTTTACTTATACTCGTATCATTACTTCTTATTAGTATTTCAGCAATAAGTGCAGGTGATGTGTCAAACTCGACAACCACATCACCAACAGTTACTGTTGAAAAACAAGTAAGTATGAGTAATGTTATAAAAGAAGATACTACTGATAATAAGGTATTATCTAAAAATAGTGAAAATATTCAAACAAAAGAAAAAACAGATAATAAAGAAACAATAAAAAAAGAAACCAGTAATGTAGACTATTGTGTCTGTGATAATAGTGGAAGTGATAGTAATACTGGAAGTCAAGACAATCCCTTTAAAACCATAGGATATGCAGTTGGAAAGGTAAATTCCAATGATAACTACAATATCCACATTAAAAATGGTACATATAAAGGTACAGGAAATACAAATCTAACAATAGATGGTAATAAATACATTAACTTTATTGGTGATGGAATAAATCAAACAATCATTGATGGAGAAAGTGAATATACCATACAAGGAGGAACAGTTTGGGGAGATGACCCATACTTTAACACATACAACATAACAAAAGGTAACTGGGCAATGAACATAACCTCAGGTAATGGTAAAATAACCATAAAAAACCTAAACTTCCAACACATGGTAAGTAAAGGTGGAAACAATATCAATGCATATCCTACAGCAACAATAGATAACTATGCAAATCTTGAAGTAGATAATGTATATTTCTATGAAAATCTTGCAGGAGTAGGAGCAGGAATAAGAAGTAATGATGGTTCCACACTAGTTGTAAACAACAGTATATTTGAATCCAACCGTAAAAGTAGTAGTACAGGTAACTTTGGAGCTGGAATATACAATAATGGTACAACAACAATACATAACAGTCAATTTATAGATAATGCAGCAAGATGGGGAACAGTAACCAATGATAAAGTACTAACCATAGTAAACTCAACATTCCGTAATGGACATGCATACAACCTTGCAAGTACATTTAAATTTGGAAGTGGAATTGCAGCAAACACGGGAAGTGCAGACTTCTACAACCAACATAATGGATCAGTAACACTCATTACAAACATAACCAAGTGTACATTTGAAAACAATGAACAAACAGACATATACCAAGGAAAAGGAAACCTATATGTGAATGAATGCGTATTTAAAAATAGTACTGGAATATACATAGCAAATGAAAATACATACAATAATTCCATGAAACATGTGATAGAAAACTCAAACTTCACAGATATGCAACCATCAACAATACTACTAAGTTTCTTTGATAGAACAACACCAACATTTGCAATATACAACCTAGGACAATATAACACAACAATAAGAAACAACCAAATAACAACAAACATAGGATCACACGCACTATACCTTAAAGGATACAATAACATAACAAATAACAATATTGAAGGATTTATTTACATAACAGGAAAAAATAATACATTAACAGATAATACATTAAAATATAACAAAACATATGTTGTAGAACTAACAAGTAGTGCATACAACAATACAATTACAGACAACAGTATAACAGCAAGTATATTTACTGGAGACAGAGCAGTAAAAACAGCAAACAATGAAAATATAATAGAAAACAATACAATAAACACTGGTAGTGATTATATAATAACTGAAGCAAATTATAACGACTTCTTTGATACAAATGGAGACATTAAAAATGTACCAACAGGAAGTAAATTAATACTTCAAACATTAAATAACAAACAACTCAACATAAAAAATGTAAATGTATACATAACAAATGATAATACATCCATACTCAACAACTGTTCAATATACGTAGATAATACTGCAAAAGTAACAATCTATGGACTAAACATACAAAACACAAATAATAAAG
>URVS01000002.1 GCA_900551385.1 uncultured Mollicutes bacterium
CAATCAGATTTCCTGTTACACCGGAGCTTTCCAGTGTTGTCATCTTTGAACTGAATTCATTGTTTACGGTTGCTGTATCGTTTGCTTCCAGCTTAGAAAGGTTTGCCTTTGTAACACCTGTCTTTTCCTGTGAGCCGATACCTAACTTCATTGTTGCCTTTACAGAACCCTCCGGTGCTGTTGTGCCACCCTGCTTAATAGTGTCTAATGCCATGCTGCCATCTGCGTTTACATAGTATTCAACCTTTGTGACAGATGCCATATAGGAGTTGTTCCAGAATACAGAAGAATCACCGTTCTTACCAACTCTGTCGACCGCCATTAAACCAAAGCCTTCCTGACCGTTTGTCAATGTCCATTCATCAACTGTTACGGTTGCTGACAATGTAAAGTTCATATTAGAAGGAATGGCTGTATAGTAGAAGGATAAACCGTCTGTAGAAGCCGGTACAATCTTACCCTTGCTGTTTAAATTCCAAAGTGTTACCTTTCCGTCATTCGCACTGCCTTCATAGCCTGCATTCTTTTCGTCTGAGCTGACGCCCTGACCGAATGCTGAAAAAGCCCATACCTGCTGTGCTTCTGCAGTTGCTTTTGCTGTAATCGTTGCAGCTTCTGAAACGGCTGCCGGTAATACTCTGACTGCTGTCAGCTTGAAAGTATATTCCTTACCGACTGTCAGTCCTGAAACGACATATTCTGTTCCTGTTACAGATACAGGCTGTGTAAAGTCTGTTCCGTTTTCGCTGTATGATACTTCATAAGAAGAAGCTTCTGTCACTTCGTCCCATACGAGTGAAACCTTACCGCCGCCCTGGCTTGTTGCACTCTGGAAAGACGGCTTAGCAAGAGGAAGTTCAAAGCCCTTAAATTCCTTATCTGTTCCTGTCTTGTCTGCTTCATCTTTTCTTGCTGCTGTAATTGTAAATGTATAATCACCGCTTGCAGCCGGTGTAAATGTAACTACACCTTCTGCTGCATCTTTTGCATAATTTTCTGTGGCTACAACCGTTCCTGCTGCATTCTTCATATCAACGGATACACTGTCTGCACCGTCATAGCCGATTACCATTGTAAACGGAACTGTAATTTTACCGTCTGCTGCCGTAATCTCACCAATTGCCGGTGCTGCTACGTCTTCCCATGCTTTTCTTGCCGGTCTTTCGCCGCTTGCTGTCTGCTCTGCCGTAAAACTTAATACTCTGGCACCTCTGTTACGTTCTGCATCTTCCGGTGATACAATCTGATAAGTACCTGCCGGTAAGCTGCTGTATGTAAGCTTTGTTGCGTTTGTTCCCTTAACAATAGTTGTTCCTGCATCTTCTGCAACCGTACTGTTGTCTGCTGTATTTACAAGTGCAATTGCCGATTCATTCGAACCGCCTGTACTGCTTGCTTCAAAAGATACTGAAGCAGTACCTGTTACAGTAAACTGTAATGCACCGGATGCCTTTGAACCAAGTTCAATTGCCTTTAATGCACTGAAATCGGAAGAACTCTTTGTTCTGAATGTTGCTGTTCCGACAGTCTTTACATAATCAGAAGCAAAGACTGTTCCTTCAGCAATTGCTGTCTTATCGGCTGTTACGCTGTAAGCTGACGGTGAAAGGTCTGCAACTGCGAATGCATAAGTTGTTGTAACTGCTGCAGCTTCTTCTTCCTCAACAGTAATGTCTAAGAATCTTGCGCCTCTGTTACGTTCTGCATCTTCCGGTGATACAACCTGATAGGTACCTGCCGGTAATGCTGTATACTTTAACTCTGTCTTTTTTGTTCCTGCTACAACAGCTGTTCCTGCATCTTCTGCAACCACACTATTGTCCGCTGTATTAATCAGTGCCACTGCGGATTCATTAGAACCGCCCGTACTGCTTAATCCTACTACTACGGAAGAAGTGCTTTCCGTTGTAAACTGCACGGCACCTGCCGCCTTAGATGCCAGTTCGTAAGCCTTTATGCTTCCGTCACTGTTGGTTCTCTGGGTCACTTTTCCTACGATTTTAAAGTACCCGTCATTAAATGTTGTTCCCTCTGCAATCACGGCTTTGTCATCCCCAACTGAAGCCTGCGCTGTTGCATCAAAAGAGTGGACTGTACTTGCTGCTGCCTTTGTTACAGCCCAGTCCATAGGCATAATACCTACTGTGAGTAAAACCGCCATTACGACCGCCATTACTCTTTTTGACTTTTTAGTCTTCATAATTACTCTCCTCTCGTGAAATTAGCCCTATTGTCAATTTTTAATCAAAAATGTAAAATTCGTGTTACATTTTTGTTAAATCTCTCCAATGACTCTAATCTATCACAAACATCCCACCTTTTCTACAAAAAAATAGTGATTTTTGCTCTTGTTTACTGATTATTTTAGGTGTAAAATATAGCATATGTTAATATTACGCAAATATATTATGATTTTTTGTGCATTTTTACCATTTTGCATTCAAAAAACATCCGAACAAAATTTTATAAAATTGTTCAGAAACGAGGATTTCTATGGCTGTAACATCACGATTTGAAATTTCCAAAAAGACCCATCAGGCGTCTTACCATATGCACTCTGCGCATGCACATTCTTATTATGAAATGTTTTACCTGATCAGCGGCAGGTGCGATTTATTTATCAAAAACAATGTCTACCACCTGACGCCCGGCAATATTACATTTATTCCCGCAGATACGCTGCACCGCACTTCTTACTCAGATGCTGCCCTGCATGAATGTGTATCGATTGAATTTACACAGAGTTATTTAAGCGAGCTGGTTGCAGAATTCGGCACAGTATGGCTGCAAAGCCACCTGTTTTCCAAAATCTTTTATCTGCCGGAGGACTGCCGCAGCGATATCAATGCCATGCTGAGTCTGATTCTTGCCGAACACCAGTCGTCTGATATTTTTTCAAACTGCATGTTAAAAATGTATTTTCAGACCTTGGTCGTGCGTATTTTACGATATATTAATGATGCTTCAATTCTGATTGTCAACAACAACACACGTGCCACCGATGAAGCACTCCAGATTGCCGTAGACTATATTAACGAACACTTTAAAAATAATATTACACTGGATGACATGGCAGAACTGCTGCACTTAAATCCTTCGTACTTTTCCAAAAAATTCAAGTCTGCAAACGGTCTGGGGTTTAAAGAATACTTAAATAATGTGCGGATTAATCATTCTGAAAAACTGCTTCTGGAAACCGGCATGAGCATTACGGAAATCGCCTTTGAATGCGGCTATGATAACAGTAACTACTACGGCGACGCCTTTAAGAAAGTAAACGGTGTGTCCCCATCGACATTCCGGAAACTGAAAGGGAATATTGTTGACCGGTGATACGGAATACAAGAAATAAAAGCTGCACAGATACTACTTTTTCTGTGCAGCCTTTTTATTTCACTTTACAATTTTATTGCCTGTTATTCCTCTGGCGATTCTTCTGCCTTTTCATAGGCTTCCAGAATCACCGCCTGTAACCGTTCTCTTGTCGAGGTGTTGATTGGGTGGGCTACATCCCTGTACTCACCGTCTGACGACCTTCTGCTTGGCATCGCAATAAATAACCCCTTATCGCCTTCGATAACCTTAATATCGTGTACAACAAATTCATCATCTATTGTAACCGATACAACTGCCTTCATCTTTCCTTCTTTGCTGATTTTTCTAACACGTACATCTGTAATATTCATAAGCGCCCCTTCTGCTGCCCCCTGTTGCAGCCATAATCTTTTTGTGTCGTTGCAGTTTTTTAGTAATAAATCGGACTGTTTTCATCAAGAATCAGCGGTTCGCCCTCACCCTTGTAATTGGTATTGGCTTTAATGGTACTTCCGCTTTCCACAATGCAGTTCTCCAGATAAGAGTTATCTCCAATATATGCATTATTTAAAATAATGCAATTCTTTACTACACTGTTATTTCCGATATAAATCTTTTTAAACAAAATCGAATTTTCAATTGTACCGTTGACAATGCAGCCGCTTGATACAAGGCTGTTGCTGACCTGTGCACCACAGTTGTACTTTGCCGGCGGTAAATCTTCTACCTTTGAATAAATATCCGGATACTGCTTAAAGAAATAATCACGGACATCTTTCTTTAAAAAGTCCATATTAGTTTTATAGTAAGACCTTACGGATGAGATATTGCTCCAATAGCTTTCCAGCTTATATCCGTAAATCTTTTTAATATTCTTATAACGTATCAGAATATCCCTTACAAAATCATGACGGTCTTCTGAAGCTGCCTTTTCAATCAGTTCAATCAGCAGTCTTCTGCGGATTACATAGATTCCTGTTGAAACAGTGGAAAGATTGGTTTCCAGCGGTTTCTCATCGATATCGGTAATCCGTCCTTCCTCTGTCATCGTTACCAGTCCGAAACGGTTAATCTCCGAACGGTCTGTCATTTTCTTGACAACCATCGTAATATCCGCTTTCTTTTCAATATGGTACTCCAGCACTTTATTATAATCCATCTTATAAATACCATCACCGGATGCGATAACAACATACGGCTCATGGCTTGTCTTTAAGTAATTCAGATTCTGATATAAAGAATCTGCCGTGCCGCGGTACCAGTAGCTGCTGTCTGCTGTAATTGTCGGTGTAAATACGAACAGTCCGCCCTGCTTTCTGCCGAAATCCCACCATTTTGATGAACTTAAATGCTCATTTAAAGAACGGGCATTGTACTGTGTAATAACAGCCACTTTATTAATACGGGAATTGGACATATTACTTAATGCAAAATCAATTGCCCTGTAGCTTCCCGCAACCGGCATTGCCGCGATTGCCCTCTTTTTTGATAAATCTTTCATCAGTTTGTTATTGCCACCGGCCAGAATAATTCCTATTGCTTTCATACATTATCACCTGCCTTAATTATGATGCCTCCGCTTGCAAGCTGCCCTTCCTGATAATCATCAATGGTCGTCTCGCCGGAAATAGCTGTATTCTTACCTACTGTTACATTGTCCGGGATAACGGAACATTCACCGACTGTAACAAGGCCTGAATTATAAATTTGGGGTTTAAATACATTCTCTGCTTCTTCGCCTGCCCCAAGTTCAACATGGCTGCCAATCTGAACATCTTCTGCAATAATCGACTTTGTAACAATACTGTCTTTTCCGATAACAGAATTGTTCATAATAATTGAATCACGTACCACCGTGCCTTCTTCTATGACGACGCCGGCACCGATAACGGAATTATAAACCTTTCCGTAAATTTCCGTTCCATCACCGATAATACTCTTTTCTATGTAAGCATTTTCCCCGATATACTGCGGCGGAATCGTATCCGTGCGGGTATAAATCTTCCAAAATTCTTCATACAGGTTAAACACCGGGATAATATCAATCAATTCCATATTTGCTTCCCAATAAGAACTGAGTGTTCCGACATCTTTCCAGTATCCGTTGTACTCATACGCAAAAATGCGTTTATTGTTCTCGAAGCAGTACGGAATAACATGCTTGCCAAAGTCACATTCATTCTGGTCTTTCAGCTTGATTAAAGCTTCCTTTAATACCTTCCAGCTGAATATGTAAATACCCATTGACGCTAGATTGCTCTTTGGCTGCGCCGGTTTTTCCTCAAATTCTGTAATGCGGTTATCTTCATCTGTTACCACGATACCAAAACGGCTCGCTTCTTCCATCGGAACCGGCATTGCGGCAATCGTAATATCCGCATTGTTCGCCTTATGATAATCCAGCATGATTTTGTAGTCCATCTTATAAATATGATCTCCTGACAAAATCAAAACATAATCGGGATTATACTGTTCCATATACTCCAGATTCTGATAAATGGCATTGGCTGTTCCTGTATACCACTCACTGTTTGAACTCTTTTCATACGGCGGAAGTACAGTTACACCACCGACATTTCTGTCCAAATCCCACGGAATACCAATACCGATATGCGAGTTCAGTCTTAACGGCTGATACTGTGTCAGCACACCTACCGTATCAATGCCTGAATTAATGCAGTTACTCAATGGAAAATCGATAATCCTATACTTTCCACCAAAAGATACCGCAGGCTTCGCTACCTTTGCAGTCAGCACTCCCAGTCTGCTGCCTTGTCCCCCTGCCAATAACATGGCAATCATCTCTTTTTTAATCATGCTATCACCTCTGATGTTAAATTTTTACTGCTTTTAGATATTTTGATTATATCATACTATTCTCATTAAGTAAAAAGAATTTCGAGTTTTTTATACACATTTTTATGCACATTTTCTAAATCGTATAGTATATAATAAGAAAGGTTTGAAAAATAAGCCGATAAGACATACAATATATTAAACACTAAATTCAAGGAAGGAAAATATCATGTACAAGATTGATTTCAACAACCCTATCCATATTCACTTCATTGGCATAGGCGGTATAAGTATGAGCGGACTTGCCAAGATTCTTTTATCTGCAGGCTTTACTGTTTCAGGCTCTGATTCCCACTCATCAGCACTCACTGACGAACTTACAGGTGACGGATGTCTAGTATCTGTACCCCAGAGTGCCGGTAATATAACTAATGATATAGATCTTGTTGTATATACAGCAGCAATTCACCCGGATAATCCTGAATTCAAGGCAGCTAAGGAAGCTGGGCTTCCAATGCTTACCCGCGCAGAGCTTCTTGGGCAGATTATGACTATGTACAAGAATGCTATTAACATTGCAGGTACTCATGGAAAGACTACTACTACTTCAATGGTTTCTGAGATTCTGCTTGCTGCCAATATGGATCCTACTATCTCTGTAGGTGGTATACTTAACAGCATTGGTGGCAATACAAGAGTCGGCGGTAACAAGTATTTTGTAGCAGAAGCTTGTGAATATACTAACAGCTTTTTATCATTTAATCCTACAATGAACATTATTCTCAATGTCAAGGAAGACCATCTTGATTTCTTCAAGGATATTGATGATATCCGTCACTCTTTCAAGCTTTTTACTGAAAAGCTTCCATCTGACGGAACTCTTATCATCAATACTGACATTGATAATTATGAATATTTCTATCAGGATACTGACTGCGAAGTCATTACATTTGGTTCTGACCCTGCAAAGAGCATGTACAGTGCTTCTGATATCACTTATGACGAGCTTGGAAGATGCACTTATTCTCTTCTTATTAATGGAGAGAAGGCTGACACTATTACTCTTGGTGTACCGGGGCTTCACAATGTTTACAATTCTCTTGCTGCTGTTGCCGCTGCAAGAAAGCTATCTGTTGATATGGAGCATATCAAGGCAGGTCTTTCTAACTTTAAGGGTACTAACAGAAGATTTGAGAAGAAAGGCACATTTAACGGTGTTACTGTCATTGATGATTATGCCCATCACCCTGATGAAATCCGTGCTACTTTAAGTTCTGCCGCACACTATCCACATAACCGTGTATGGGTAGTTTTCCAGCCTCATACATATTCGCGTACGAAGCTTTTATTTAATGAGTTTGCTGATGCATTAAGCCACGCTGACAAAGTTGTCCTCGCAAAGATATACGCTGCAAGAGAGACTGATACGCTTGGAATCAGCTCTGCTGACCTGTGCGAGAAGATTAAATCTCTCGGTAAGGAATGTGTATACATTGACAATTTTGAGGACATTGAAAAATATTTATTAAAAAAGAATTCTTATTTTCAAAGAATAAATGTTTATCAAACAAATTCGCAAGCTTTAGAATTAATTAGAAAAAATAATATTAGAAGATTTGTTATTTTCATAATAAAAACACTAATTTTAAGCAAAAAATAGATTTTTAATATTTTAACAAATAAAACTTTTTTTATTTTATTTTAATTACTAATTAATAATATAATTTTTATTTTACTAAAAAACTACTAGTAGAGAAAAATTAAAGATTAATATTATATAATAATATTATGTTAATGAAAATAATTTACATTAAAAAAGTTATTTAATTAAATTATTAATTATGTTATTATATTTTCACACAAAGAAACGAAATAAAAAAATAAGTAAAAAAGTTGTTTTTTTAGGCGTTGTTTTTATGTTGAAAAAAAGGAGCATTTATGAAAATAATTAAGCGAAGCGGTCAAGAAGTTAAATTTGACATAAATAAAATAGTTGAGGCAATTAAAAAAGCAAATTTAGATGCTAATGAAAAGAATCAATTAAGCAATGAAGTTATTTTAGAATGCGCTAAAAGAGTTGAAAAAGAATGTAAAAATAAAGGCAGAATTTTAACTGTTGAAGAAGTACAAGATTTAGTTGAAGATCAATTAATGAGTGTAGATGCTTTTGATGTTGCACGTAAATATATTACTTATAGATATAGAAGAGCATTAGCAAGAAAAGCTAACACTACCGATCAACAAATTCTTACTTTACTTGAATGTAATAACCAAAATGTAAAAGAAGAAAATTCTAATAAGAATCCTACTGTTAATTCTGTTCAAAGAGATTATATGGCTGGTGAAGTTAGTAAAGATATTACTAAAAGAATTTTATTACCTAAAGATATAGTAGATGCTCATGAACAAGGTATTATTCATTTTCATGATGCTGATTATTTTGCTCAACATATGCATAATTGCGATTTAGTTAATCTTGAAGATATGTTACAAAATGGAACAGTTATTTCTGGTACATTAATTGAAAAACCAAAGAGTTTTTCTACTGCTTGTAATATCGCTACTCAAATTATTGCACAAGTTGCTTCAAATCAATATGGTGGACAATCAATATCTATTACTCATTTAGCACCTTTTGTAGAAATATCAAGACAAAAAATTACTAAAGATGTTAAAGAAGAATTAAAAGATTTAGATATTAGTGAAGAAAAAATTCAAGAAATTATTCATAAAAGATTACTTGATGAAATTAAAAAAGGTGTTCAAACAATCCAATATCAAATTGTTACTTTATTAACAACTAATGGTCAAGCTCCATTTGTAACGATTTTCATGTATTTAAATGAAGCCCGTTCTGAACAAGAAAAGAAAGATATTGCATTAATTACTGAAGAAATTTTAAAACAACGTTATCAAGGGGTTAAAAATGAAAAAGGAGTATGGATTACTCCAGCTTTCCCTAAATTAATTTATTGTTTGGAAGATGATAATGTTGAGCCAGGTTCACCATATTATTATTTAACAGAATTAGCGGC
Source organism: uncultured Mollicutes bacterium (assembly GCA_900551385.1). Taxonomy (GTDB): domain Bacteria; phylum Bacillota_I; class Bacilli_A; order RFN20; family CAG-449; genus CAG-449. Next base: position 9,147 of record URVS01000002.1, read on the forward strand.
TAAATGTACTGCTAAAAGAATGGTTCCAGATTATATTTCTGAAAAAATTATGCTTCAATTAAAAGTTGATAGTAAAGGACAAGGTCATTGTTATACATGCATGGGATGTAGATCTTTCTTAACTCCATATATCAATGACAAAGGTGAACCACAATATTATGGTAGATTTAATCAAGGTGTTGTTACAATTAACTTAGTTGATGTAGCCTTATCTTCTAATAAAGATGTAAAACAATTCTGGAAAATATTTGATGAAAGACTTGATTTATGTTATAGAGCTTTAATGGAAAGACATAAACGATTACTTGGTACTAAATCAGATGTCGCACCTATTTTATGGCAATATGGTGCTTTAGCTAGATTAAATAAAGGTGAAACAATTGATAAATTATTATTTAATGGTTATTCAACTATTTCTTTAGGTTATGCTGGCTTATATGAATGTGTTTATTATATGACTGGTAAATCACATACTGATCCAGAAGCTACTCCATTTGCTCTAGAAATTATGCAACACATGAATGATGCATGTAAAAAATGGAAAGAAAAAGAACATATTGATTTCTCTTTATATGGTACACCTCTTGAATCAACAACATATAAATTTGCTAAATGTTTACAAAAGAGATTTGGTATTATAAAAGGTGTTACTGATAAAAATTATATTACTAATTCATATCATATAGTGGTTTCTGAACATATTGATGCTTTCTCTAAATTAGCATTTGAATCTCAATTCCAAAAATTATCTCCTGGTGGAGCAATTTCTTATGTAGAAGTTCCTAATATGGAAAATAATATTCCTGCAGTTATGAATGTTATTAAATTTATTTATGATCATATCATGTATGCAGAATTAAATACAAAATCAGATTATTGTCAATGCTGTGGTTATACTGGTGAAATCCAAATCAAGGAAGATGAAGATGGTAAATTATTCTGGGAATGTCCTCAATGTGGTAATAGAGACCAAAATAAAATGAATGTTGCTAGAAGAACATGTGGTTATATTGGTTCTCAATTCTGGAATCAAGGTAGAACCCAAGAAATAAGAGATAGAGTTTTACATTTATAATATGCATTATAGTGAAATAAAAAATTGTGATATTGCTGATGGATTAGGGGTAAGAGTTTCTTTGTTTGTTTCTGGTTGTAGAAATCATTGTAAAGGTTGTTTTAACCAAATGACTTGGGATTTCTTATATGGAAAAGAATTTAATCAAGAAACAACTAATAAAATTATAGAATTATTAAAACCTAATTATATTGATGGCTTTTCTTTACTTGGTGGAGAACCATTTGAACCTGAAAATCAGCCTGTTTTAGTAGAATTATTAAGACTAATAAAGAAAACATATCCAAATAAAAATATATGGTGTTATACGGGCTATATTTTAGATAAAGATTTATTAAAAGAAAGTAGAGTAAGAACTCCTTATACTGATGAAATGTTATCATATATTGATATATTAGTTGATGGTCCATTTGTTATAGAAAAGAAAAACATCATGTTAAAATTTAGAGGTTCAACAAATCAAAGAGTAATTGATTTAAAGAAGACTTTAAAAGAAAATAAAATAATATTATTTTTAGAGTGATTATTCACTCTTTTTAATTGTAATAATCTTGATGTACGCATGATAAAAATGTTGCAATCACGATTACATTTATTAATTTTGTAATCGTGAAAGTAATAATAATTAATAAAAAATCACTACCCTATTGACTACCTTATGTAACTACCCAATGAAAATATTTAAAACAAATAATAAGTAAAAATGCTAATATATTTGCATAAGAAGTTATTATGAAAAAAATATAAAAGTTATATGAAATAAACGATAAAAATTGCATTTTTCGGCATATTTGTAACTTTAAAAAATGAAATTTTCGGCATTATAGCTGTATAAAAAATTGCATTTTTCGGCATGATAATGTATTATTATGTTAAAATAGGAGATAGAAGATGGCTGAAAGAGTATTTGAACGTAAAATATATCAAAAGATGTTAAATTGGAAAAAAGAATCTAATGGTAAAACAGCATTATTAATAAAAGGGGCTCGACGTGTTGGAAAATCCACTATAGCAGAAGAATTTGCTCAAAAAGAATATTCAAGTTATATCTTAATTGATTTTTCTGTTGCCTCTAAAGAAGTACATGATTTATTCAAAGATATATCAGATTTGAATTATTTATTTTTACGTCTTCAATTAATTTATCATGTTAATCTAGAAAATAGAAAATCTGTTATTATTTTTGATGAAGTTCAAAAAGAACCACTTGCAAGACAATCAATTAAACATTTAGTAAAAGATGGAAGATATGATTATATTGAAACGGGTTCGTTGCTATCTATCAAAAAAAATGTTGCAAATATTCTTATTCCAAGCGAAGAAACACGTCTTGAAATGGTTCCTATGGATTATGAAGAATTTCGTTGGGCATTGGGTGATAAAGCAACAATTCCTATGCTTAAAACAGCTTTTGAAAATAAAATATCATTAGGTGATGATGTAAATCGTAGAATGATGCGCGATTTTAGATTATATATGTTAGTAGGTGGAATGCCTCAAGCAGTAAATGAATATATTGAAACAAATAATTTTAGTAAAGTTGATCAAATGAAACGTTCTATTTTAGAACTTTATCAAGATGATTTTAGAAAAATTGATTCTTCAGGTAGAGCGCCTATAATGTTTTCAGCAATTCCTTCAGAACTTGCTAAAAATACATCGAGATACCAAATCTCAAGTGTAATACCAAATGAAAAACAAGATAGAGTACTTGGAATTGTTACTGATATGAAAGACTCATTAACTGTTAATTTAGCGTATCATGCAAATGATCCAAGTGCTGAAATGTCATTGCATGAAGATATTACTAAATATAAGATGTTTATTAGTGACACAGGCTTATTTACTACACTTGCTTTCATGGATAAAGACTTTACAGAAAATATTATTTATGAAAAGCTTTTAAGTGATAAACTTGATACGGATTTAGGATATTTATATGAGAATATGGTTGCTCAAATGTTATATGCATTAGGCAATAAATTATTTTATTATACATTTCCTAAAAATAATTCTACTCATAATTATGAAATTGATTTTTTAATTTCAAAAAGAAATAAAATATGTCCTATTGAAGTAAAGTCATCAGGATATAAAACTCATGCATCTATCGACGAGTTTATAAAAAAATTTTCTAGCAAAACAGGAGAAAGATATTTAATTTATACAAAAGATTTAAGAAAAGATGGAGAATTAATTTGTATACCTATTTATATGACAATGTTTTTATAAAAATATTTTAGAATTATTATTCACTCTTTTTAATTGTATAATGTCTACATAATAAAAGTGTTGCAATCACGATTACAAAATTAATAAACGTAATCGTGATTGCAACAATAATTAATTAAAAATTTCTCAAAAATATTTAGCGTTTAAATCAGGAGTTAGTTATGAATCTATTAAAAGATTTGAATCTACAAGTGAAATATCACTTAAATCATTAATTCAAATTGTAAAAGTATTAAAATTATTAGAAGATTTTAATGAATTATTTGTTCATAAACAAAAAAGGATATAAAATTATCATTGATAAAGTAGATTAATTTATCATTTAATTTATATAAATAATTAAAAATATAATAAAAAAATAATTATTAGAAAATAATTTATTATTATAAATAATAAAGCAATTATGACAAAATTATTTACTGATTTTAGTTTGACTAAAATTAATAAATTGTTTTAATATTAGAATATGATAAGAGAACATTTCTTTTGTTGGGAGAAGAAAAATTATGAATGACACGATTAAAGTTTGCATTATTGAAGATGATGAAAAATATCATAAAATTGTTAAAGATTTATTAAAAAAATATGGCATGAAAAATAATGTTAATTTTAATGTGGATGAATTTTATAATGGAATTGATTTTCTCGAAACATATAAAGGAAATTATGATTTTATTATCATAGATATTGAAATGCCTCAATTAAATGGAATTCAAATTTGTGAAGAATTAAGAAAAAATGATCCTTTTGTTCCAGTTATTATTATTTCTCATTCTTCTCAATATGCAGTTAAAGGTTATTCAGTTAATGCTTATGGTTATGTTTTAAAACCAATAGAAGAATTTGATTTTCATTTTTTGATTGATAAAGTTTTAGCTTATATAAAAGAAAAAGAAAAAAATTATATTGTTTTATCTACAAAAACAATGATGAAGAAAATAGATATTAATGATATTTATTATTTAGAAGTATCTTCTCATGTTTTAAGATTTAAAACTAGAAATGATGATATTCAAATTAGAGCGAAAATTAAAGATTATGAAGAAAAATTACTTAAGTATGGTTTTGTAAGATGTGACAATTCATATTTAGTTAATTTAAAATATTGTTCAAATGTTAATATTAGTGAAAGCACTATTAACATTAATGGTGAAATTAAATAATAAATTTTAATAAATAATCTACCTAAAATATTTTTAGATAATTTATAATCGCGATATCTTCTTAAAGTCCATACTTCTTTAGTATTATAAGACCCATACACACAACTTGCAATATAGCATCCACCTTTAATTGTATTTATATCAAAATTATTATCTTTTAAATATTGATCTAACTTCTCATTTTCAACAGAGAAATTAAATGAAACAATTTTTTCATCATTTAAATAAAAATAATAACTAGTATTTGTTTTATCTTTTTTTGTTAAATATTTATCAATTTCTTTTCTTATTTCTTTTAAGTAACAGCTTGATACAGGTTTATTATTTTCAAATAAAAATAAATTATTAAAAAGTAAATATATTTTTTTATTATCTAAAGAAGAAATAAGTTTTTCTTCTTCGTTAAAATATTGTTTTAATTCATTAATTGTATATGTTTTTTCATCAAAATCAATAAAATAACACATTAAACTATATGAAAATAAATCTTTGTAAATATTATCTTTTTCTTTTAATAATTGTTCAAATAAATATAAATAATTATTATTAGAAAAACTTAAAATATCTTTTTTTAAAGTAGAAACAATTAAATTAATTAATTCTTGATCTTTTGCATATTTAAGGCTAGATAAATAATTGTCAATTCCTTCTTCTTTAGAATAATTATTAGAAACAAAAAATGCTTTTAATAATAATCCTTCTGGAGAATCTTCTTTTCTTTTTAAAATATCATCAGCATAAAAACCACATTTTTCATGATTACCATCTTTTAAAGCAGCAATACCTAATAAAGCATAATTATTTACACTTTCATTATTAATATTTACTGTATCAATATTAATTGATTCTACAACATCATTAATATGTTTATTATAATTGTCAATTCCTTCTCTAGGCATATAAGGAACCCCACAATATCTACAAACAACATTAAATTCGCTATCATCAACTTCACTTATTTCGCCGCAATTCGGGCATTTAGATTTCTTCAAAGCCATATTTTTCTCCTAATATTTATAACCCCAAATAGATGTTTGTCTAAATAAATTAACCATTTTGTATTTATCACCAGCAGATTCAAAATTAACTAAGATTTTATCATTATATAATTGAATTTCTTCACTCATAGGTGGTAATTTAACAGTTTTTGTTAAATTATTTGAGTCCAAGAAAAACAAATCTAAATTATCAAAACTTTCTTTTGAAACAAAAACATCTTCATAAAAATATAAATGGCTACTACTAATCGCCCAAGAAGTAGAAATTGCAAACTTACCTTCACCATAACAAACAATACCTTGAACTAAACTCGGAACCGATAAAACATATTTCTTTTCAAAAGTATTCGCATCATAAGCATAACATAATGCTGGGTTTTCTTCTCCACTAGGTGTAGTAATATGATGAGTATGGTCAGTTTCATAACTTTCTTTTTTATAAAATTCTCCTACTAAAATAATATCATCATAAACACAAATATATGCTGGATTTACATCTAATTTTCTTGAAGATTTAACTTTAACTGAACTACCATTTTCAGCATTCATAATATCTTGTAAAGAAAATTCAAATATTTTATTATAATTTTCATCATCACAAGCAATATAAACACTATTCTTATACGCTCCAATTCCACCACAATGTCCCATAAATGGAGTGTCATCTTCATTTTTTAAAGTAACATATTTATGTTCTTTATTATCACTAGAAATTTGATATATTCTTGATGGACCAGATCCTTTATTAATGTATCCAGATGTCAAAAAAATATCTTTTTCTTGAGAATAAGTAAATCCTTGAGGAATATATCCATCTTCTAATCCATAAATAGAAATTATTTCTTCACTTTTTGAAAAGAAATCACTATAAATTTGTTTTTCTAAACAACCAACAATAACTAAAGCAATAATTAAAAAAGAGATAATTGAGGCTAAAGTTATACCAATAATTTTTAATATTCTTTTTAATATCATTTTTTAAATTTCCTTTTTTTGATTAAAATATTTATCTAACGCTCTTTTCATAACACCAGTAGAATATTTATCTGATCCTTCATCATTTTTATAATCAGTTGCTTGAGTAGACCAATCTTGATAAATTTCTTCATAAGTAGCACTTCTTAAATCCAATTTTTCTTGATCTTTAGTCAAATTCATTTTATAAACATATAATCCCCAAGAATTATCCCAATAACCAACAGAAGCCATTTTATAAGTCCATACAGTCCAAGAATAATTTCTTTCATCAAACATATTTAACCATTTAACCCATTGATCTTCGTTATCAAAGAAATTAAATTCACCAACATAATATGGAACATCATAATCGTGGAAAGAAAATAAGAAGTCATGAAATGCAAAGAATAAATCATAACTAATTGAAGTCCAATTATATAAATGTATTTCATACATTACATTTTCCCAACCATAATCTTTTGGATTAGGAAAAGAAGAATAATACCAACATCCTTCAAAAGTAATAACATGTTTATTATCAATTTTTCTAATTGCTTGATAAATTTTGTCCATTATTATCCATTGTGCTTTTTCAGTATTTCTAGACCCCTCTTGACAAGGTTCATTTATTATATCATAAGTTGCAATAGTCTCTATTAAATCAGGTCTATCTTCAATATAATGTTTAGCAATATTTTCCCATAATGTTATCATTTCATTTTGATATATTTCATTCTTCCAAAAATCAAATTTTCTAGTTCCTGAATGTTCATATCCATTCGCTCCACCTACAACACCATGCATATCTAATATGGCATATAAATTATTATTTTTACAATTTTCTAAAAAATCATCTAATATATCAAAAGCATTATCTTTCATTGACAAATTATCATCTTCACCTTCCATGAAGTTACGATAATACATTGGTAATCTAATACAATTAAATCCCATTTCTTTTACATTAATATAATCTTGTTCTTGTATATAAGAAGAATAATATACATTCCATAAAGTATTTACTTGCTCTTGAGTTAAATTTTTATTGTTTTTTAATGCTTCTATTAGTTCTTCTTGATATACTTCTTCATAACCAGTAATTATTCCATTTTCATTTACTTCTTTTGGTTCTCCTTTATCATTTTTTAAATAACCAAGTGAAGTAGTAGATAACCAACCTTCTTGAATTAACCAATTACCAAAATTAATACCTTTTAATGTAACTAAATCTCCATTTTTATCATACAATCCTTTTCCAATAGCTTTTAATGGAGTTTCATTACCATCAATTTCAACTTCAAGATGTTTTTCAAGTGTTTTACCTGAATAATTATTACTAAAAATATTTGATTTTAAGAAAAAGCCACCTAATAATAAACCAATTATTCCAAAAAAAGAAACAAAAACAATTAATATTTTTTTAAAAATTGGTTTTTTACTTTTCATAAAATTTCTCCTATTTATTTTATTTTAATAAAATTAAATAATAATTGCAATTAACTAGTAAAGTGTTTAACAATAATATTATTATTGAGGTTTTATTATATGAGTAAATGTGAAACTGTAGTTTTAACAAATATGTGTATGATTTATGATGATAATGGCAATATTCTTGTACAAAATCGTACAAAAAATACATGGCCAGGCATTACTTTTCCAGGTGGTCATGTAGAAAAAGATGAATCAATTGTTGAATCTACTATTAGAGAAGTCAAAGAAGAAACAGGATTAACTATTTCTAACCTTGAATTATGTGGAATATGCCAATGGACAAAATTATGTGGCTATCGTTATATTGTATTTTGTTATAAAACAAATTCTTTTAATGGTGAATTATTAGATTCTAAAGAAGGTCACGTATTTTGGATAAAAAGGAAAGATTTATTTAATTATGAATTAGCTAATGATTTAAAAGAAATGTTTACTATTATGGATTCAGCTACATTAAGTGAATTTTATTCATTAAGAAATGATTTAGAAGAAGAAATTTTACAAAAATTATTATAAAATAGAATTAAAGAAATAATAATTAATGGAGGCATTAAAATGAATGATATTATTATTATAGGTGGAGGCCCAGTTGGTATTTATGCATCTACTTTAGCATCTTTACATGGATTAAATGGATTACTAATTGAAGGATTACATAATCTAGGTGGGCAATTAAGCTCATTATATCCAGAAAAAGATATTGTTGATTTACCTGGTTTTAAATCAATAACTGCACAAGGATTTATTAATGAATTATTAAATCAAAATAGCAATTTAACTAATAAATTAGACATTCATATTAATGAAACTTTTTTAAATTATGAAAAAAAAGAAGATTATTTTATAGTAAAAACTAATAAAAATGAATATCAAACAAAAACAATTTTATTAGTAAGTGGTATGGGTGTTTTCTCTCCAAGAAAAATAGGACTTGATAATGAAAACCAATTCAAAAATATAATCTATTCTATTCAAAATAAAAATTTATATAAAGACAAAGAAATGGTTATTCTTGGTGGAGGAGATTCTGCTGTTGATTGGGCTAATACCCTTTCTTCAATTTGTAAAAAAGTAACCATCATTCATAGAAGAGATGAATTTAGAGCTAAAGAAGAAGCTGTTAAACAAATGTCAATTAACAATGTAAATATTTTAAAACCATATCAAATTAAAGCTATAAAAGGAATTAATGATACTGCTCAAGAATTAATAATTACAAATAATGATATAGAAACATCTATTCATTTTGATTATTTATTTGTTAATTATGGATTAGTTAGCACTCCTATTAAATGTGATTTGCAAACACTTTTAGGTGCATATAAAGTTGATACAAGTATGATGACTAGCGAGCAAAATATTTTTGCAATAGGTAATGCATGTCAATATTTAGGAAAAGTTAAAAACATTACATGTGGTTTAGGTGAAGCAGTTATTGCCATTACTAAAATAGATCAAATTATTAATCCAAATAAAAATATTCCTATTCATTTTTAACTTATTAAAAACACATTTTTTTCAATAACGTATTCTTAATGTAGAATCAACAGGGAAAACTTTCCAACCACGATTATTAGTTTCAAATTGATGTAAAGTAACATACACTGTTACTTTTTTATTTAAATGTTCAAAAAATATAGAATTATTAATTTCATTTTGTTTATTTAAAGATAAATTATTCATTAAAAAGATACCTGGTATTGTTCTAGTAACATTTTGATCTGATAAAGTACCATTTTCATCATCAACTAATCCTAAATCAGTAGTAAAATCAGTATTATATTTTACATATCCAGTTACTTTAAATAAAGTAAAAAATTCATTATATGCTGGTGGATTTAAATGATTAGATAACCCACACCAATTTTTAAAATAAGATGGAACTACTTCTTTATAATTATTTAATTCAAGATTAGTTTTTGAGACGTAACTTGAAGATAATAACCATATAGCAGGGCTGCCATGTAAAACACTTAATGACCCTGTAAAAATATATTTATTTCCAATAGAATTAGATTCGCATATTTTTTTATTATCAATAATAGTTAATACTTTTTCTCCATCATAAACAACAACTTTTTGATTTGCATCACTTCTATCAGTAGCAATAATAGTCCCTTCAAAAGTAACAATTTTACCAACACCATTAAGTTTGTTATTTAAAGTAATATTATTAAATTCTTCTTCTACTTCACTTAAGGATTGTTTATTTTCAGTAATTGAAGAATAATCAAAATTAGAAGGAGTATCTGTAATATTTTTTAAATTTACATATTTTAATTCAATATTGTTATTAATTTTTGAAATTATACCATTTACTTCATAATAACAATTATAATATCTATTTTTTAAATAATCTGTCCAATTATTTACCCTTACATATATATATCCTGTTTCATCTACAAATAACATTAATTTATCATTATTATCAGAAATTGTTTTAACATACATTCCTTTAAAAATAATTTCATTTAAAGTTTCACCATTATTTAAATCTTTGCCTAATTCCTTAATTTGTTGAATATTTTTTTCTTTTAATTCAATAGATGTAGAACTACTTGAACTAGTACTATTTAACGAGCTTGATAAACTAGAACTACTTGAAATGCTTGATGAACTAATATTGCTTGAAACATTTGAACTAGTAACACTACTTGAACTTATTGAATTACTTGATGCTATATTATCACTACTAGTTGAACTATTATTAATAGAGCAACCCACAACAAACAAACTTAATAATAAATACAATCTTTTTAATTTCATAAAACCATCTAAACCTCAATGACATTATAATATTAAAAATAATAAAAATAAATTAATTATTTATAATAATATCTAACATTAAAGTAAAAGCACACAACAACCATAAAATATATGGTAAAAGTAAATATCCATATCTTTTTTTAATTAATAAAGAATTAATGAATAAATAAATTATCATAATTAAAAGAATTATTACATCAATAAACGCTAAAAGAATATTGTTAAAGCTAAATAAAATAAAACTAAACAATAAATTACATAATAAACTAATCCAATAAATACAAATATTTAAATTATTATTTTCTTTTTCACAAAAATAACTAAATAATCCCATTAATACATATAATATAGACCAAATAACAATAAAAATAATTGGAGGGAAAATAATATTTCTATTTAATAATTCAACATTTGAATAATCATTTTTAGTAGCAAAAGTAACAAGTATTGCTAGTAATAATGGTAAAGATAAATTAAAAACAAAATTTTTTATATTTTTCATATTATAAATTATGTTTTTATAATGAATTTTATGTTCAAATAAATAATTTAATTTTTTTATAAAGCATCATTTTTTTTAGGTTTCAAAATATAATATGTTGCAAATCCCATGGCTACAACTATCAATATATCTAATCCAATAAGTAAAGGTTTCCACCAAGGAAAAACATATTTTCTAGTTGATTCACCAACAACAGCAGTAAATGGATCATTAGATGCATCATAATTTAAATAAGCATTATATGTATCACAAATTGTAAATATAACATTTTTAGCAGCTAAACGAGCTGCATACATTTGAGAAGGAGAATTCTTATCTAAAGCGGTTTGATTTACTTCAGCTGGATTAAGCCATATATCATTTCCAGCTAAGACGCCTTGATATGTTTTCATCCATCCAATCCCATTAGAAAAGTCTGTAATTACTGTTCCTTTAAATCCCCATTCAGTGCGTAATATATCAGTTAATAACGCTCTATTAGCACCAGTCCAAATCCCACCAAGAGAATTAAAACTACTCATAATTGCATTAGCGCCATTTTTTACAGCTATTTCAAATGGACGATTATATATTTCACGTAAAGATTGTTCTGTTAAAAAACAATCTATATCTGTCATTGAAGATTGGTAAGCAGAAAAATGTTTTAAATAACAATACATAAAATTAGTTTTTGCACCATTTATTACATAACTAGCCATACTGCCTGAAAGATAAGCATCTTCGCTATAATATTCAAAATATCTACCAGTATAAGGTGTTCTATGTAAATTAACTCCTGGAGCATACCAACCATTAATACCTGTAGCATTCCCTTCTGAAGCAATAGACCTTCCCATTGAAAAAGCTAATTCCTTATTAAAAGTGCATGCTAATGTTTGTTCTGACATATATGCAGTCCAAGAAGCACCTCCAGTAATAGATCCAAAATGATATTGAAATCCTTCTGGCCCATCATAATCTAACAACTCTTTTTTACCTATTGATTCAATAGCCCTAGTTCTAAAGCCTGACTTTTCTACCAAATCACACAATTCATCTTTTGATATTTGATTTAATAATGGATCCCAAATTTCTGATTTATTAAATTTTGAACAATTTGCAAATGTTTTAATTAATTCTTATTTAACAACTATTTT
>URVS01000003.1 GCA_900551385.1 uncultured Mollicutes bacterium
ACCAATTTTCATTTAATTCAGTAACAGTTTTAGCGTTAGTTTCTAATAATATTTTATATATTGTATCAACAAATATTTCTCTTTGTTTTGGTTCCATACTTGTTAACCAGTCTTTGACAGTAAAATTAATAAATTTACTAGTATTATCGACTGCTTCTAAATATTCAAATTTAGTTCTTTGGATTTCCCATGTAGACATGTCATGTTGCATGATTCCATTTCTTTGAGTGCTATGAACTATAATATATTTTTCTTCATGGCTTAATAACATTCCTACAATAGATGATTGAGGAACAAATGTTTTAATTCTATCACATATTTCTTTATATTCTGGCATTTGTAAGATTTTATCATAAAATCCTGGGCCATCAAAATTGAAGATTTGAATAATATTTTTTCTTATTTCATTAGGACAAAATAAAGAAGCATAAATAGCTTGATTTCCACCTTTAGAATGTCCACCTAAAATATATTTTCCTTTATGTAATGAACTTATTTCTTCAAAATATTTTCTAGCTAATTCTTGACCAGGAACTGGACATGTAAAACTCATATTTAAATCTTCTTTCCAACCTACTAAAGTATCATCAGTCCCACGATAAGAAATAAAAAATAAATCTTTATCTAATTCAATAGTTATCGCAGAAAATTGTGTTTGAGATTCGGTATCTGTTAATTTTTTGTAATTAGAAATTCTTAGATTTCTAAATCTTTCAGCATCAACAAGATATTCAAGCATTTTAACATCATCTTTCCATAAAATATCTTGTACAATATGAGAATTAGAAAGCATTTCTACTGCAATATCTTTAATTTGAGCAGAATTATTTTCTAATGATACTGGAAAATATTCATAAGGAATATATGCTAATTTAGCTAAAATTAAACCATCAACTTCATTGAATTTATCTTGTGTAAATGATAAATCACCTCGCCAAGATAAATAATCATAAACATTTGCCATAAATAATATAACCTTTTCAATTTAATTATTAATTATTATTAATGATTTTTCAAGAATAAAAATAAACAAAAATATTAATTAGTTATACATGACTAACTAATAATGTGTAATAATATTATAGGAGGTAAAAATATGTCTCATGTTTTATTAATTATTCTAGGTTTTAGTATTATATTTATTGCTACAACATTAGGAGCTGCAACTATATATTTATTTAAAAATAATATTTCTCAAAAATTAAATACTTTGTTTTTAGGTTTTGCAGGTGGAATAATGGTTGCAGCTTCTATTTGGTCGCTTATTATTCCTTCTATATCACAATCAGAAGAAAATATGGGTAAATTAAGTTTTATTCCTGCGGCAACAGGAATTATATTAGGTGGATTATTTTTAGTTGTCTTAGATAAAATTATTCCTCATTTTCATAAAGGAACTAATGAAGAAGAAGGACCTCATGTTAAAATTGATAAATCTATTAAATTGTTTTTAGCAGTTACTATTCATAATATTCCTGAAGGTTTAGCAGTAGGTTTTGCTTTTGGCAGTGCTTCATTAATTAATACAGATGCGAGCTATATTAGTGCTTTAGGTTTAGCTATTGGCATTGCAATACAAAATTTTCCTGAAGGGGCTGCAGTTTCTTTACCATTAGAAGAAATAATGCATAATAAAAATAAATCATTTTTATTTGGTATGGGTAGTGGAGCAGTAGAACCAATTGCTGCGATTATAGGATTTTTCTTAGCTAAATATTTAACATTTTTACAACCATGGTTATTATCTTTTGCTGCAGGAGCAATGTTATTTGTTGTAGCAGAAGACTTAATTCCTGATGCTAAAATAGAAAAAAATCCTCATTTAGGAACATGGGGATTTATAATCGGATTTGTTTTAATGATGGTTCTAGATGTTGCTTTAGGATAAATCTTTAATTATATAATTTTTTAATTTTCCAATTATGTTATCATAATTAGATAATGTATTTTCTACAATTTCTTTAATATTAGATCTAATTTCTTTATCACATTTATAAAAATAATTTAAAGCACCAACAATTGCTTTATTCATTGTTTTAATAATATTAATACATAATGAATAGTCATTATTAATCTTTTTAGTTTTTATTTTTTCTAACATTAATGCATTTTTTTGAAGAAGAGATAATTCTTCATTAATTTGAAATGTTTTAGATATATATTTTTCCATTTCTTTTTTCTGATTTATTAATGAATTAATAAAATCTTCTATAATGTTTTTAAGTTTTTCATCTTGGGCTTTATCTTTATAAATTAAAAATATTTCTTCCCCCATAATAATAGCACTTAAAAAATGGTTTAAAATAATTTGTTTATTCATATTACTTTACTCAAGTAATATTATTTCCAAATATTTTAAATATTAAACATTATAATGAGAATCTAATTTACTATAATTTTTATAATTTATTTTTTTATTTTTACGAATATAATTAGCGGTAATATCTCTATAATTATAAATTTCATTATTATTTGTTAATGAACCAATTAATTTATGAGATGAAAAATAATCATATTTTCTATAAACATTTCTATGTAGAGCAATATAATCTAAAACTGCAACTTTATATGTTTTATTTTGATCAAGAGAAATAGCATTAACATTATAAACACTATTATAACTTGCTTGATTATAAATCTCATTTCCTTTAGCTTCAATAACTAAAATTTCATTATCAAAAGGTAAAGCTTTATATAAAGAAGAATAAGTTAAATCACCTTTATTGATTGAACTTCTTGATTTATTAACTAAACTAAAATCAATATCATATCCTTGATTTAGCGCTTCTTTTGCAATCGCGGTAGCAACTAAGTTAGGAAAAGAAATAGTAGAAGAACAACTATTAGTCATATATCCATTAAAATTACCTAAAGTTTCATTAGCAATATCTTGAATTTCTTGAGTATTATATTGATTATATAATGATACTAAATCTTCATCATAATTTTTAATAGATGCTATTTCACTAACATCATTTTCATGACTAGAATAATTTATTAAACTTATTTCACCATTAGTAATTGATAAATTTATTTCACCATAAGATTGACCATTACAGCTTGCTTGAATAAAAGGAACATTATTAATTAAATATTTTTCATATTGATGAGAATGAGCACAAAAAACAGCATCAGTGTATCTTTTATTACTAATAGGACTAATATCAGTAATAGAAGTATCTATTTGATCAAAAGAAGTATGAGCGTCAACAATTACTACATCACAATTTTGATTAACTTTTAATTCGTTAGATAAATCTTTAATAATATTTGTTGGATTAACAAATGTATAATTATCAACATAATTAGAAGTAATAGAAGTAATTTGTTTTTCACCAATAACTCCAATAATACCGACTTTTAAACCATTTTCTAATTCTTTTATAGTATAACTAGATGCTATATCGTTAGCTTGATCAAGAACAATATTATTTTCTAAATCATAATTATATAAATTAGCACATAAAAAAGGTGTTTGATAATTAGTATCGATATCATATAAAGCTTTATTTTGTTTAATATATTTAGTTGACCAATCAAATTCATGATTACCTAAAGTAAAACAATCAAAACCTATATTATTCATAACTTTAGTTAAGAATTCACCACGATTAGAATTAGATAAAATTGAACCTTGCCACATATCTCCTGAATTTAAAATAAGAGTATTATCTTCTTTCCTTTTATTTTTAAAAAAAGTACCATATCTTAATAAACCAAGTTCTGAACCATTTTCTTCTATAGATCCATGAAAATCATTAGTAGCTAATAAATGTAATTCTCTAGTAATATTATCATTTTTATTCACGCTGCTATGAGAAAAACTTGAAATAGAAGAACTGTTACTGCTAGTGGAACTACTTAAAATAGTGCTAGTAGAGCTACTAACACTTGTATTGATGGAACTAGAAGTTGAATTAACAATAGAGTTGTTAATTATATTACAACTAGTAAGTAATAAACAAAGGAGTAATGTAATGTGCTTTTTCATGTTATTAAAATTTATTTATTTTTTTTATTTTGATATTCAATAGAATTTTTTATAAAACCATAAAATAATGGGTGAGGTCTATTTGGTCTTGATAAAAATTCTGGATGGAATTGACTTGCAATAAAATAAGGATGATTTTTTAATTCAAGAATTTCTACTAAATTTTTATCTTCATTAATACCTGAAGCAATTAAACCATTTTCTTCAAATGATTTTAAATAGGCATTATTAAATTCATAACGATGACGATGTCTTTCTTGAATGTGTTTTTTATTATATAAAGAATATGCTAAAGTATTATCTTTTAAAGTACAATTATATAAACCTAATCTTAATGTACCACCTTTATTAACAATATTAGCTTTATCATCAAGAATAGTTATAACTGGATTAGATGTATTTTCATCAAATTCTGTAGAAGATGCATCTTTTAAATTTAAAACATTTCTAGCAAATTCAATTGCGCATAATTGCATACCTAAACAAATTCCTAAAAATGGAATATTATTAGTTCTAGCATAATTTATAGCAAGAATTTTACCTTCAACAGCTCTAATACCAAATCCACCAGGGACAAGAATTCCATCGGCATTTTTTAATCTTTCAACATGATTTTCTTCTGTTAATTCTTCAGCAGAAACCCAATCAATTTTAATTTTTTTATTTAAAGCATATCCAGCATGTTTTAATGCTTCATTAACAGATAAGTAAGCATCATGTAATTGAACATATTTTCCTACTAAAGCAATATTAATTTCACCTTGAAGATTTTTAATTCTATCAATTAAAGCATTCCATTCACTCATATCAATAGGTTTAGTATGGAAACCAAAATAATCACAAATATAATCATCAACATGTTGAGCATGAAGACTTGTTACTACTTCATATAAAATAGGAGCGTCTTTAGCTTGAATAACTGCTTCTTTTTTTACATCACAAAATAAAGCAATTTTTTCTTTCATTTGCTCATTAATATCAACTTCTGTTCTTAAAATAATCATATCTGGTTGAATGCCAATAGATCTTAATTCTTTGACACTATGTTGAGTAGGTTTAGTTTTTAATTCATCAGCTGCTCTTAAATAAGGAACTAAAGTATTATGAATAAAAAAAGTATTTTGAGCCCCAACATCTCTTCTTAATTGTCTAATTGCTTCTAAAAAAGGTAATGATTCAATATCACCAACTGTACCACCAATTTCTGTAATAACAACATCAGCTTTGGATACTTCACCTGCTAACAATGCTTTTTCTTTAATTTCATTAGTAATATGTGGAATTACTTGGACAGTCTTTCCTAAATAATCTCCACGTCTTTCTTTTTCAATGACTGTTGAATAAACTTTACCAGAAGTAATATTTGATTCTTTTGTTAAGTTTTCATCAATAAATCTTTCATAATGACCTAAATCAAGGTCTGTTTCAGCTCCATCATCAGTAACAAATACTTCACCATGTTGATATGGTGACATTGTACCTGGGTCAACATTAATATATGGATCAAATTTTTGCATAAAAACTTTTAATCCACGATTTTTTAGTAATCTTCCAATACTAGAAGCGGCTATACCTTTTCCTAAAGAAGATACAACACCGCCTGTAACAAATATATATTTTGCCATTTTATTTTCCTCACAAACTTTTTTTATTATAAATCTACAATTTGTATTTTTCATTAACTATTAATTATTTTTTTTAATTTTTTTCTTAGTTTATTTATAATAAAATCATTAATTAAAAATCATTAATATAATTACAAAAATGATGTAAGAACAAAATATTTAAAAAATGTTTGATTTTTTTTATGTAGGTTGTTAAACTATAAGGGAATAAAATAATCTTTAATTTGGTACAAGAGATGCCGACAAGATTCAAAAATGTAGCTGAGGCTATATTGCAATTAAAAGATTTCAAGTGTCTTGTCGCGTTTGTGACAAGGCATTTTTTCATTTAGGAGGTAAATGAAATGAGATTAAAGACCGTTTTATTTAATGAAATAGCAATGCAAAGAGCATTGAGCCGTATTTCGCACGAAATCATTGAAAAGAACAATGGTGTAGAAGATGTTGTCTTGATAGGTATTAAGACAAGGGGTGTGCCAATGGCTAATCTCATCAAAGAGAAAATTAAGCAAATTGATGGGAGAGAATTACTATCGGGGACTTTGGACATAACTTTGTATCGTGATGATTTATCAGAGTTAGGACAAATGCCATTAGTAAGTGATTCTCACATAGACTTTGACATTAAAGGGAAAAAAGTTATTCTATGCGATGATGTTATTTTTACTGGTAGAACTGTAAGAGCGGCAATAGACGCAATTATGAAACTTGGGCGTCCAAAAACAATTCAGCTAGCGGTGCTTATAGACCGAGGGCATCGTGAATTACCGATAAGAGCTGATTATGTTGGAAAGAATGTCCCTACCTCACTTGATGAAGTAGTTGCAGTCAAATTTAATGAAACAGATGGAGAAATGAATGTTTCATTATATTCAAAAGATTAAAAGAATGGGAGAAAAAAACATGGAAAACAATTTAATCTATGGTGTACATGACCGTCCACCATTTGGCAAAACATTAATCTTTGCCTTTCAACAAGTTTTAGCAATTTTAGCAGCTACAATTGCTGTACCAGCAATCGTTGGTAACGGAATGAGTCAATCTGCAGCATTATTTGGCGCAGGTATTGGAACAATCGTTTATTTATTATTTACAAAATTTAAAAGCCCTGTTTTCTTAGGAAGTTCATTTGCTTTCATAGGAAGTATGCTTGCAGCATTTGCAGGTGGTGTATCAATGAGTGTTGGATATTTAGGCTTAATCATTGGTGCAGTATTAGCAGGTTTAGTATATGTTATCTTAGCTTTAATAGTTAAAAAATTTGGTGTCGGTTGGGTAAATAAATTAATGCCAGCAGTTGTCGTTGGCCCAACAGTTGCAATTATCGGTTTAAGTTTAGCAGGAAATGCTATTGGAGATTTATTTGCTGGTGGTCTTAAAGATGCTGCAGGAGCTTCAATTTGCAATCCATATATAGCTATTTTATGTGGACTTGTTACATTAGGTGTTACTGTTGCATGTTCAGTTTATGGTAAAAAGATGGTAAAAATGATACCATTTATTCTTGGTATTTTAGCAGGTTATGCTTTAGCAGCTATCTTTACTGGTTTTGGCCATTTATTTAATGTTGATGCTTTAAAAGTAATTAATTTTGGTTTATTTGCTGATATTAAATGGTATCCAGATTTTACTTTCTTAACTGCATTTAAAGGATTTGGTGAATTTACTTGGGCTAGATTAGGAACAATTGCAGTTGCTTATGTTCCAGTTGCATTCGTTGTCTTTGCTGAACATATTGCTGATCATAAAAACTTATCAACAGTTATTGGTAGTGATTTATTAGTTGATCCAGGTCTTGATAAAACATTACTTGGTGATGGTGTTGGTTCTATGGTTGGTGCTATCTTTGGTGGTTGCCCAAATACTACTTATGGTGAATCAGTTGGTTGTGTTGCTATTAGTAGAAATGCATCAGTATCAACAATCTTTACAACTGCTATTATGTGTATTGTTGCTTCATTCGTTGGTCCATTTGTAACATTCTTAGCTACAATTCCTTCATGTGTTATGGGTGGAGTTTGTATTGCTTTATATGGTTTTATCGCTGTATCTGGATTAAAAATGATTCAAGATGTAGATTTAAATGATAATAGAAATTTATTCGTTGTCTCAGTTATCTTAATTGCAGGTATTGGTGGAATGACATTATCATTTGGTCAAGTTACAATTACAGAAGTTGCTTGTGCTCTTATCTTAGGTATCTTAACTAGAGTTTTAGTTAGCTTTAAAAAAGATAATAAAGAAGAAGTTATCGAAACAAAAACTACTGAAGAAGATAAAGTAGAATAATAATTTATAAGGGAAATAATTATAATAAAAAAATATCTGGAACAAAATCCAGATATTTTTAATTACAATAAATAATTTAATGATTTTTAAATAATTTAATGAATATTAACCATGTAAACCTTTAGCTTGTCTAACCATATCTTCAACAACGATATCGTAGATTTCACCTAAAGATGCACAATATTCAAGAACTTTCCAAGGTTCATTAGTGTGAAAATGAATTTTAATTAATTCATCATCGCCAACTGCTAATAAGCAATCACCTTTGAAATGTGTTAAAAAATATTCATTGATTTTATCTTCATTGAGATTTTTTCCTTCAATGAGCAATTGTGTGTCATAACGGAATTCAATTTCTTCCATAGTTAGCTCCTTTATAACATAATTTTATCATTAAAGATTAAATAGTCAATAAATAAATAGTTAAATAAGCCTAACTAAATTATTTTATTATTAAAAATGTTTTGATAAAAAATAGTAAAAATAATGATTGCTTTTAACATTGTATATAGATATATTTAATATGTAGAAAGATTATATCTTTCTTTAATGAAGGTTTAAGAATGAAATCATCTAAACAAAAAAAGACGCCTTTATTAACGGCGATTAAAAAATATATTGATTCGAATCCTGTCCCTTTTGATGTACCTGGACATAAAATGGGAAGAATTCATAATGAATTTACAGATTTAATAGGTATTAAAGTTTATCAAGCTGATATAAATGCACCTATTGGAATAGATAATTTATATAAAGGTACTGGTGTTATTTTTGAAAGTGAAATGTTACTAGCGGAAGCTTATGATGCTGATAAAGCAATATTTTTAATTAATGGTACCACTTCTGGAATTATGACAATGATTATGGGTTGTGTTAATTCTGGTGAAAAAATTATTTTACCAAGAAATGTTCATAAATCTGCTATTAATGCATTGATTGTTTCAGGGGCAATACCAGTATTTGTAGAGCCTGATTTTGATCCAGAAAATGGTATTAGTAATGGTGTTAAAGTCGAAGATTATATTAATGCAATGGATAACAATTTAGATGCTACAGCTATATTTGTTATTAATCCAACTTATTTTGGAGTATGTTCTGATTTAAAAACTATAGTAGAAGAAGCACATAAAAGAAACATGATTGTTATGGTTGATGAAGCTCATGGAGCGCATTTACATTTTAATAATGAATTACCTTTATCAAGCATGCAAGCAGGTGCAGATATTGCTTCTTTATCAATTCATAAAACTTGTGGTTCTCTTACTCAATCTAGTGCTTTATTAATTAAAGGAAATAGAGTAGATTATCAAAGAATTAGAAAAACATATTCAATGTTTGGATCAACTTCACCTTCTCATTTGTTGCTTGCTTCTTTAGATGCAACAAGAAAATATATGGTTTTTGAAGGTAAAAAAGTTTTAAAAGAAAATTTAAAATTAGCAGAATATGCTAGAAATAATCTTAATAAAATACCTGGTATCCATGTTTTAGATAAATCATATTGCGATAATGATAATACAGGAAGATTTTCTTTTGATGAAACTAGATTAGTTATTAAAGTTGATGGATTAAGAATGTCTGGATTCCAAGTTTATTATGAAATAAGAAAAAATTATAATATTCAATTAGAATTAGCGGAAACTTATTTAGTATTAGCTATTTTAGCTATTGGCTCTACTAAAGAAGATGTAGATAGGCTTATAGAAGCATTTAAAGATATGTCTAATAAATATTATCAAAAAGGTAAAAGACATCGTGTTCCAATCTTAAATTATGATTATGCTGATTTGGCAATTTCACCTAGACAAGCTTATTTTTCTCAATATAAAGTAGTACCTATTTCTTCAGCAGAAGGACAAATATCTTGTGAAAGTGTAATGATTTATCCTCCAGGAATACCAATTTTAATTCCTGGAGAAAAAATTACTAAAAATATTATAGACATGTATAAATATTATGTAAGATCAAAAGGTACAATTATGTCTGATTCAAATGTAGGATTTATAAAAGTTGTAGATATTAAAAAGGAGGATTAACTTAATATGAATCATTTTGAAAGAAATTTATCAGTGTTTCAAAGTTGTGATAACACTTATGAAGAATCTAATGTTGTAATATTTTCTTCACCAATGGATGCAACATGTTCATTTAGACCAGGAACTAGATTTGCAGGTCCTGCTATAAGACAAGATTCTATTGGCTTGGAATGGTATTCACCATATTTTGATATGGATTTAAAAGATGTTAAAACATGTGATATTGGTGATTTAGATTTACCTATGGGTGATGTAGAAAAAGATTTAGATGAAATTAGTAGAGTGACAAAATGTATTCTTGATGATAATAAAAAAACAATGATGATAGGTGGAGAACATTTAGTTACTTTAGGAACAATAAGAGAATATATTAAAAAATATCCTGATTTACATATAATTCATTTTGATGCTCATACAGATTTAAGAGAAGAATTTTTAGGTAGAGAATTATCTCACGCAACAGTTTTAAGAAAATGTTATGATTTATTAGGTGATGGAAGAATTTATCAATTCGGTATTCGTTCTGGTGATTCTAGTGAATTTAAATGGGCTAATGAAGGACATACACATTTAAGAAAATTCGATTTAGTGGGCTTAGATAAATGTATTGAAGCATTAAAAGATAAACCAGTTTATATTACAATTGATTTAGATGTTCTCGATCCATCAATTTTCCCTGGTACAGGAACTCCAGAAGCAGGTGGAATTACTTATAAAGAATTACAACATGCTATCTTAGATATGAAAGGATTACATAATATTGTAGGTGCAGATATTGTTGAATTATCACCTCATTATGATGCAAGTGGTGTTTCTACTGCAGTAGCTTGTAAAGTTTTAAGAGAAATGGTTTTATTGTTACATTGTTAGTTTTTAATTAATTATTCTCTAAAACGTAAAATAATAGGATGCGTATGTGTAAATGTTTATGCATCCTTTTTATTTAAGAGAGCTAAATTCTATCTTTTTCATTAAGTGGTTCTAATTCATTTAATAAATAATCTAAATATTCAAATGATTTCAAATTATTTTTAGTAGATGTTTTGTTAATATTAAAATATATTTTTAGGTATTAAAAAAGATACGATTTGTTTCTCGTATCATTATTTTTTTACTCCACAATTTCTAAGAGTTTTACTAAGATTATTTTTTAAAAGCCCTTTTTTATTGAAAAAACCTCTAAAAGCTATTTTAGAATTATTTCGTAAATGTATTATTTGCTTTCTTCTTTTGTTAGATCATCTTCAACAAGCTTTATCATTCCTTTTTCTAATGAAAAACTAGGATGCTTGAATTTTTTTCCGCCATAGTTTACTTCAATGTTTCCTTTGACATCGATTGCAGTGATGACACCTTCTCCACGTGCCCCTTTAACTTTTTTTCCAATTAATTCTTTTAGATCTTGCATAATTTTTGCTCCTTTTTTTTAGTATATTTGATTTTGTTGCTAGATTTCAACAATTTAAAAATATGTAATAAATAAATGTTAATTAAATAATTAAATGTAGCATAGTGGTGTTGGGAAATCAGCTATTGTATGTGACTTATTAGACTCTCTATTTTTAAGCATTAATTATATAATGCTGTTAACAATCATTTATTCATATTCCGTTATTTCAATACCCATTAGTCACTTCTTTTAATAAAAAGAATAGTAACAATAAAAATATTGTTTTCAATATTTAGTCTTAAATTTCCATTGTATTTTTCACATACCATCTTGATACTTTTCATACCAAAACCATGATGAATATTATCTTCTTTTTTTGATAAAGGTAAATTATTCTCCATTTGTATTTTACCTTTATATCCATTTTTTATAGAAATAGAGACAATATTACCTACTTGTTTTATTTTTAAAGAAATTATTTTTTCATTATCATCTAATTGATTGACTGCTTCAATTGAATTGTCAATTAAATTACCAAATAAAGAATATATATCTTCATTTTCAATGAAATTAAGTGCATTACCATCAACTATACAAGTAAAACGAATGTTTTTATTGTTACATAATAATGTTTTTTCATTTAATATAACGTTTAATGCTTCATTTTCTGTATGGTAAATAGAATCATAGATACGTATTAATTTATTTAAATTATTAATGGCTTCATTATCAATTTTTTGATTATCACCAAATTCTCTTATTTGATGTCTAAAATCGTGACATTTTATATTAATCATATCAATTGTTTCTTTAGAAATCTTATATTGATTACTTTCTTTTTTTTGTATTTCCTCAATTATTTTCATTTGATTTTTAATATTGTTAGAATAAAACATTTCAAAAATATAAAATAAGCCAATAAAACAACATAAAACATTAATTAATGCAACTATACCTAAATAAATATTCTCAAAATGAATGGTGCTATACCAAGAAACAATACTATTAATAACAATATCACTTAAAATAAAAACACATCCTACTACTAAAAATTTAAAATCATATTTTGCCTCATAAAAATTATTTTTATTTAATCTTAAAGCGAACATAATAAAGATAAGATAATAAACAATAATATAAGAAAAGAAATATATTAAGATATCTTGCCAACCGGTAAATAAAGATATTGTTCCATAATCATATAATCCAGATAAGCCATTTTTATTAATATTTAACAAATTAATAACAGAAAAATATGTTTCATAAGCAATATGTTCACATGTATATCCACAAATCATAGAGAATAAGCGTATTTTCCAATTAGCTTCAAATAAGAAGAAACTAGCAAAATAAGTGAATAAAAACATTAAGAAAAACATCATCATTGAATAAAATGAATTAGATGATGGGATTGGAAAGATTAAAGCAAAAATAAAACATGATAATAAAACTAAAGGTAATTTTATTAAAAAATGTTTTTTTCTTTCAAATTTAAAAAGAAAAAGGGCTTCACCAAAAATTAACCAAGCCATAAATATTAGTCGATAAAAGAATAAACTATTAAGAGGGTATATTTGTTCAATCATAAGCCTAAATACTCATTCAAATCGTTTATAAATTGTTTTTTCTTGGGTCTTGAAATCGCTAGAGTGGTGCCATGCACTATAACATCAAAACCAGAAATAGTTTCTACATATCTTAAATTAACTAAATAACAAGAATTGCATAAAGAAAAATAATTTGGGGCAAGACTTTTAGATAATTCACCTAATGAACCTAAAGAAACAAAATCACCTTTTGCAGAATGATAAATCAAAGTGTGATTATTAACTTCAATATAATATATTTGTTTAAGAGGTAAAATAATTTGCCTTCCTTCACTTTTAACTAAAATTTTTTTAGAATTATCTAATAAATTAATATTTAATAAGGCATTAATTTTTAAACAAAAATCATAATAAGAGAATGGTTTAATAATATAATCATAAGCTTTAACTGTATAACCATCTATTGCGTATTGAGCTAAATTAGTGATAAAAATTAGGATAACATCATCATCAATTTCTCTCATTTTTTTAGAAACATTAAGACCATTTAACTTATTTTGTCCTAAATCAATATCCATTAAAATAATATCAAATTTATTGTATTCAAAGTCAAATAAAAACTCTTCTCCAGAATTATATGTCTTGAGGTTAATAGTAATATCTTTTTCTAACATTAATTTTTTAAAAGAACTAATTAAGAAATCTTGTTCTTTTTTTTCATCTTCTACTATTGCTATATTTATCATAATAATTAATTAAAGAGCATGGACAGGATGCCCATACTCTTATTATACTTTAAATTCCTTTTTTATCAAGTTTTGAAATTTTATAAATTTTTTAATTTATCTTCTTGATCTTTTCTATGTAAGATTACACATGCACTTGGATATGAACAAATGAATGTTACTAAAGCAAATACAGGGACTAAGATATTCCCTTCTTTAGGATTTAACACTTCAATAATTAGGATTAATAAATATTTTTGGTAAATTACTTATATAAATATAAGTAAAATTTATTGAAAATATTTTTTATTTGCATTATAATTAAGGTGTTGCAGTGCTTTGTAATTAGGAGATATCTTTATGCCTTATTTTTTAAAACAATCTAATACTAGATCTAAAGGTCTTTACCTTCAAATTTATCAATCTTTTTATGTCCCTGGTAAAGGCAGTAGAAACAAAAGTTATAAAGCTATTGGTTATGTTTCTGAGTTGATTAAAAATGGAATCGATGATCCTATCGCTTATGCAAAAAAAATAGTTGATGAGTTAAATAATACTTCTTCTACTCCTATTAAAATTTCTTCTTCATCTAGTTCTAAAAATGTTGGTTATTTTCTTGTGAAAGCCATGTTTGATAAATTAAATATGAATAATGATATTTCTTTAATGTCTTCTAATAAAAGGTTTCAATTTAATTTATATGATTTTATTTATTCTATGGTTTATGCTCAAATTGTTAATCCTGGTTCTAAACAATCTGCTTTTGAAAATGTTATGCCTAATATTTATGGTATTAAAACTTTTTCTTATGATCAAATTTTAGAAACTATTAATTACATTGGCTCAGATTATCCTAAATTTATTGAATTAATTAATGCTCATATAAACAGTATTTGGCCTAGAAAAACAGATACAGCTTATTTTGATTGTACTAATTATTATTTTGAAATTGATTCTCAAGATGATATTAGAAAAAAAGGACCTTCTAAAGAAAATAGAAAAGATCCTATTATTGGTCAAGCTTTACTTCTTGATAATGAACAAATTCCTCTTGCTATGAATTTATATCCAGGTAATGAATCAGAAAAGCCATATTTAAGAAAGAATATTGAAGATTTAAAATCAAGATATGATATTAATTCTAAAATTGTGCAAGTTGCTGATAAAGGTTTAAATTGTGCAAGAAATATTTATTCTGCAGTTGTTGAAGCTAATGATGGTTATATCTTTTCTAAATCTGTTCATGGTAAATATTTATCTAAAGTTGAAAAGGAATGGGTTCTTCTTCATGATAATGAAAATAACAAATGGACTCATGTTAAAGATACTGCAGGCAATATTATTTATAGTTATAAAGAATGTATTGATGATTTTGAATATCATTGCAAAATTAACGAGTCTGATACTGAAGAAACATTTTTTACAGTTAAAGAAAAAAGAGTTGTTACATATAGTCCTAAACTTGCAAAAAAGAAGCAAAAAGAGATTAAAAAAGAACTCGAAAAAATTAAAAAACTTTCGACAAATAAAGCTTTAAAAGAAGATTATGGAGATTCTGCCAAATATGTTGAATTTATTGCCATTGATTCTAATGGTGAAAAAGTTAAAATTTATAAAAATCTTAAAGAAAGCAAAATTAAAGAAGACTTAGCTCTTGCTGGTTATAATCTTTTGGTTACATCTGAAATTGATAAATCTCCAACTGATATTTATAAAGCTTATCATGGTCTTTGGAGAATTGAAGAATCTTTTAGAATTCTTAAAACTTATTTAGAATCTAGACCTGTTTTTCTTCAATTAAAAGAATCAATTTATGGTCATTTTTTAATTTGTTATTTTGCTTTAACTATTTTAAGATTGATTGAAATTAAAGTATTTAACGATGAAATTCCTCCAAGTAAATTAATCGAATTTATTCGTGGATTTAATGTTACTCAAACTCCTGAAAATTCATTCATTAGTAATGCAACTAACTCTGAAACTCTTTCAAAAATCAAAAGTAAACTTTGTCTTTCTAAACTTGATAATTTATATCTTAAGAAAAAAGACATTGACAACTTTATCAATGCCTCATTTGATTAATCTGTAACACTTTATTTTTGGGGTAAATCCTAAAGTCAGGTTTTATTTTCTCTTGCAAGAAAAAATTATCTTTTTTTTATAAAAAAAGCATAACTTATCAAAATTATGCTTTTCTATTTAAATAAGATTTTATTAATTCTATTTTTTACTATTACCAATTAAATTAACAATTCTAATAAACACATAAACAAAATCAATATATAAATTTAATGCCATTAATAATGCAATATTAGTTGTTCCTTGGTTAGTTTCAGCAATTCTTTTTACTTTTTGAATATCAAAAGCAATAAAACCAATATAAATTGCTAAAGTTACATAACTAAGAATCCAATCAAGAGTTGAATTAGCAATAAAGATATTAATTATTGAAACAAAAATTACTCCTAATAATAGCATCATTAAAAATGAACCAAATTTACTTAAATCTCTTTTTGTAACAGCACCATATAAAGCCATTAAGCCAAAGACTCCAGAAGTAACTAATAAAGATAAACCTAAAGTTTGTAAATCATATAGTACAACAAGTGGTGAAATCCAAATACCCATCGCTACTGCAAATAAGCAAAATACAGTAATCGCTAAAGGTTTAGATTTAGTTTTTGCAATAACAAAACTACCTACAAAAGATAAAATTATTACCGAGATTAATCCTGCAATTAAAATACCATAATAAGCATCGCCTGCACCAACTGCCAATAAACCATAAGGTAAGCCAATGCTTACTGCAGCAGTAATTAAAATTGCTAAGAACATCCAACCAAAAACTTTAGTCATTGTAAATGATGAACTTTCAGCTGGCTGTTGAGAATATGCATATTCCATTTTTGTATCTCCTTTCATTTTGATATATTACATTTCTATTTGTAATATACCTTTATTATTAACTATTTTAACATAAAAAACTACAACATAATTAATAAAAGTGTGCAATAAATACTGCACACTTATAAGCAATTAATTATTCTGCAAGATTTTTTACCATAGCAGTGAAAGAATCAATTTTCAATGAAGCACCACCAACTAAAGCACCATCAACATCTTCTTGATGTAAATATCCTTTAACATTTTCAGGTTTTACAGAGCCACCATATAAAATCATGACTTCTTCTTCAGCTCCTGGATACATTTCTTTTACAGTTTCACGAATAAATTTGCAAATATCTTCAGCGATTTCAGTTGAAGCATTTTTACCAGTTCCAATTGACCAAACTGGTTCATAAGCAATAATTATTCTTCTTGCACATTTAGGGCATAAATCAGCTAAGCCTACTCTTACTTGTTCACCTACTATTTCTTTAGTTAAACCTTTTTCAAATTGTTCAAGAGTTTCACCAACACAATAAACAGGTACCATTTCATTTTCAAGTAAAGCATGAATTTTCTTATTACACTTTTCTGATGTTTCGTTATCGTATGTTCTTCTTTCAGAATGTCCGATAATTACATGGTCAATGCCTAATTCTTTTAACATAGGAATACTAACTTCACCAGTAAATGCACCATGATCTTCAAAATGGCAATTTTGAGCAGCAACAATCATATCAACACTATTTTCTTTAACAGTTGCTAAAGATAAATATGTAGGAGCAACTCCAACTAAAATATCATTATTTTTAGCATATTCAGCAATTTGATGACTTGCTAAAGCAAATTCTTTTGCTTCAGCAATAGTCTTATTCATTTTCCAATTGCCTAATAATAATTTTTTCCTCATATTAATTATTCACCAATTACATCAATTCCAGGAAGATGTCCATCATTTTCAATCATTTCTAATGATGCTCCACCACCAGTAGAAACATGTGAGAAATCATCTTTATAACCAAATTGTTTACATGCAGATGCTGAATCACCACCACCAATTACTGTGAATGCATGATCTTTAATATCTGCACAAGCTTGGCAAACAGCTTTTGTACCAGCTTGGAATGCTTCTTGTTCAAATACGCCCATTGGTCCATTCCAGAATACAGTATGTGCTTTTAAAATTTCATTACGATACATTTCCATTGTTTTTGTACCAATGTCCATTCCTTCAAATCCATCAGGAATTTCATCAACTGAAACTGTTTTAATTTCTGTTGGATTAGCAAAATCATTTGCAACAATTACATCAACAGGAAGCATTACTTTACCAGTTGCGTACATTTCTTTAGCATATTCTAATTGGTCTTCTTCACAAGGTGATGAACCAATATTTTTACCTAATGCTTTTAAGAATGTATAAGCCATTGCACCACCGATAATAATCTTATCGCATTTTTTAACTAATGAGTTAATAACTTTAATTTTATCAGATACTTTAAATCCACCTAAAATTGCAACATATGGTCTTTGTTCTTCTGTAACACTAATAACTCTACCTAATGATTTAACTTCTTTTTCTACTAAGAAACCAATAGCAGTTTGTTTTCCTTCTTTATTTAAAATTTCAGGAACACCAAATGTTGAAGCATGTGCTCTATGAGCTGATCCAAATGCATCCATAACAAATGCATCACATAAAGAAGCCCATTCTTGAGATAAAGAAGGATCATTTTTAGATTCACCTTTTTCATAACGAGTATTTTGCATTAATAATACTTCGCCATCATGTAAGCTTTCAACAGCTTCTTTTAATTCTTCACCATGAGTAACAGGGCAGAATTTTACTTCTTGTCCTAATAATTCAGATAATCTAACTGCAACTGGAGCAAGTGAATTTTTCTTTTTTGCTTTTTCAATTTCTTCAGGTGTCTTTTTATAATCAATTTTACCTAAATGAGACATTAAGAATACTTTTGCACCTTTAGAAATTAATTCTTTGATTGTTGGTAAAGCTGCAACAATTCTATTATCATCTGAAATTTTTCCATCAATAAAAGGAACATTAAAATCACAACGAACTAAAACTGTTAACCCTTTAACATTTAAATCTTTAACATTTTTCATATTATATCTCCTTAAAAATAAAGCACCCAATAAACAAATAATTGGGTGCTAAAATAGTGTTTTACACTGGGTATAAGCTACCCTATTACTAATAATACTATTTTAATTAGCAATTTTCTGAGAAGTACTTAATTGTACGAACCATTTGTGTTGTGTATGAATTTTCATTATCGTACCAAGCAACAACTTGAACTTGATATAAACCATTACCTAATGCAATAACCATTGTTTGTGTTGCATCAAATAATGAACCAAATGAAATACCAACGATATCAGAAGATACTAATGGTTCTTCTGTGTAACCAAATGTTTCGTTACTTCTTGATTTCATAAATGCATTAATTGTTTCTTTTGTAACTTCAGTTTCTGATTTAACAACAGCTACTAAAATTGTTGTTGATCCTGTTGGAACTGGAACACGTTGAGCTGAACCAATTAATTTACCATTTAATTCTGGGATAACTAAACCGATTGCTTTTGCAGCACCTGTTGAGTTAGGAACAATATTAACAGCAGCAGCTCTTGCTCTTCTTAAATCACCTTTTCTGTGTGGTCCATCAAGAACCATTTGATCACCAGTATAAGCATGAACAGTAGTCATGATACCACTTTGAATTGGAGCAAAATCATTTAAAGCTTGAGCCATAGGAGCTAAGCAGTTTGTTGTACATGAAGCTGCAGAAATAATTTGATCTTCTTTTGTTAATGTTTTGTGGTTAACATTATAAACAATTGTCTTTAAATCTTTTCCAGCAGGAGCAGAAATAATGACTTTTTTAGCACCAGCATTGATGTGTGCCATTGATTTTTCTTTTGAGCAATAGAAACCTGTACATTCTAATACTACATCGACATCTAATTCTTTCCATGGGCAGTTATTAGCGTCTTTTTCTGCATAAATTCTAATTTTTTTACCATCGACAGCAATCCAACCTTCTGCTGCGCCTTCTTCAGAACAAGTTACTTTATCTGCTAAAGCATATCTACCTTGTGCTGAATCATATTTTAATAAGTGTGCTAACATTTTTGGGCTTGTTAAATCGTTAATAGCTACGACTTCATAACCTTCTGCTCCAAACATTTGTCTGAAAGCTAAACGACCAATACGTCCAAATCCATTAATTGCAATTTTTACTGACATTTATATGTCCTCCTTTATTTTTTGCAATTATATTATAAATATAATTAATTAGTAATGTCAAATATTTAACAACACATTATTTAAAATCGCTAAAAATATATCGATATGTATATTTTACTAAAAAACTACCTAAAATTAATATAAGAGGATAAAAACATGAACATTATACCAGCAGTAACAATATCAAATTTTGATGGCAGTAAAAATTACGATTTATTTTCTTTATTATTAAAAGAAAGAATTATTATGCTAGTAGGTGAAATAAATGATGATTTAGCTAGCATTATTACAGCTGAATTAATATTTTTAAATGCTTCTTCACCTAATGAAAAAATAACTATGTATATTAATTCTCCTGGAGGAAGTGTCTCTTCTGGCCTTGCAATTTATGATGTAATGAAAAATATTTCTTCACCAGTAGAAACTATTGGTTTAGGAATGTGTGCATCTATGGGTGCGTTTTTGCTTTCTTCAGGTACTAAAGGTTTAAGAAAAGCTTTTGATAATTGTGAAATTATGATTCATCAGCCACTTGGAGGATCAAATGGCCAAGTATCTGATTTAGAAATAATGACTAATCGTTTTATATATTTAAAAAATAAATTAACAAAAATATTAGCGGACAACACTAATCAACCATTAGAAAAAATTATTAAAGATACAGATAGAAATTATTTTATGTCTAGTAAAGAAGCATTAGATTATAATCTAATCGATAAAGTTATTTAATTTTATTATAATCATTTGATAAAGAATAATCTCTTATACCAATAAATAATTCACTTAAATCAATATCTAAAGCGATAGCAACTTTTCTTAATATCATTAAAGAAGGATTTCTTCTTCCATTTTCTAAATCATTTAAATAATTTTTATTAATATCTGCATTAATTGCAAGTTGTAAAGAAGAAAGTCCCTTTTTCTTTCTTAAATAAGTAATTCTTTTGCCTAATTGATGATATATATCAATCTCTGAAATCATTTTTTACCTCAATATATTTTTCATGAACTTTATTAAAAATATGATTAACTCCTGATTTAGTTAAATTAATTTGATATGTATCTAATAATATTTCTCTAATTTGATTTAAAGAAGCATCAGGGTTTTCTAATCTAATTTTGCATATTGTTTGTTCTTTATCATTTAAAGAAACTAAAATATTTT
>URVS01000004.1 GCA_900551385.1 uncultured Mollicutes bacterium
TATTTTTCTATTTAAAAGGCCCTTATTTCTAAGAGCCTTAATGTTTTATTATTTTAATAAAATAAAATCATATTGGCCAAATGCATAATTATTATTATATAAATATTTATAATTACCTTTTTCGTCTAAACTATTATCAATTATAAAAGAAAATTTAATTGTATTTATTTCAAGTGAAGGATCTAAATTAATTTCACCTAAATTTAATAAAACCCAATTTGCCCAATATGAATGATCACCTTTAGAACCATCCCCACAACCTGGTAATATTAAATTATTATCAAGATTTTTTTCAACACCATTAATTTCAAGTTTCATAAAATCACTTAATATCATATCACCAACTTGATAAGGCATCCAATTTTTCATATTAAATGCCCAGTTTGAAGCTCCTTTTAAATATAAATCATATTTAATTTTATTAATATTTTTTAAATTAACAGTAAATGAAGAATTTTTACCATCTATAAAGGCTAAGAAATCACCATTACTTGCATTTTTTACAGTAGTTTTACCCGCATTAGTAGCAGCATTATATGCCACTTGATATGCTTCTTGATATGTATCATAAACATTATCACCATATTTATAAGTACCATCTTCAAGTCTAACAATTTTTAATTTTGATTGAGGTGTAACTTTACTACCATCTTTTTTAACACCATCAGTATAAGAAACCATTAAATTGTTTTCTAATTCAACTTTAGTATTAACTTCATTTACAGTTTCAAATCTAAAATAATTTATGCAACCTACACATGGTTGATCAGCATCTAAAGATTTATAAATATCATTTTCATAACCATTTTTGAAATTAAATCTTATTGTATGAGTTCCTTTATTTAAAAGAGTTGTAGTTAATTCATATTCTTCAAAAGTAAAATAAATATATTTTTTAGCAGTATTTTCATTATTTAAATTAATTTCATCTAAAGCAGTTTGAGGTATTGCTTTTAACATAACATCATTATAATCAATTTCTTCATCATCAATTAATAATGACATACATCTTTTTAATTCTTGTTCATAAGAACCTTTAACATTATTTTTATATGTAGAATTATTGCTACAAGAAATAATAAACTTTATATTAGCGTCATTATTTAAAGTAATAGGAAATTGAATATAAGGATTATTTTTAATATTCATATCAATATTAATAAAGACATTGCCATAAGAATAATCACCTTCATTACCAACTAAAGCAAATTTTCCATCAACAATTTTATATGATTCTTTAAATCTAAAATCTGTTTCTTGGCCAACTATACCTACATTACCACCACCATATTTTAATTCAGTATCATTTTTAGACATTTTCTTTGTTTCATTAATTGGTAAAACTATATTTCTATTACCATATTTAGTTTTAACTTCAACTGAATCACCCAATAAAACATTATTTGGATATGTAACATATTTATAATCAACATTACCTAAACTTTTACCACATTCACATTCTTCTTCAAGCATCAAATTATCTGAATTATATGCATCATTAATTTCATAATCATTATTAAATTTAGCATTTAACATATAATCATGTTCATGCATACTAGTTTCATCAATAGTATTACATAATTCACAATATTTATAATGACTTATTTCGTCATATTTATATTTAGAATATATATGTTCATGATTACCATAAATTGCTTCTGATAAGCTTGCTTTTCTAGTTAATGTATAATCATTTATTTTTACAGTAAGAGGAATATTAATATTATTAAAAGTATCATCTAAATACCTAATTGTATAACATGCCCAATAATATTCTCCAGCATAATTTTCATCAGTAGTTAAACCATTTTCTTGACTATAATAATATTTATAATTATTAGCTTCAATTGAACGATAAATAGTTTTTACTTCAATTTCATTAACATCATTTTTACCATCAACATGACCTCTTAAAAATGACAATTTTTCAATATTACCTTTTAAAGCAATCGCAAATCTTAAACAGTTTTTACCATCACTAGAAGTACCATTTTGAATAAAAATGTTTGAATAATCAATTTCTTTATTATTTTGCAATAAAATTTTAGAATTTAATTTAGTATTATTTTGTAAATCTATTGCACCTTCAGTAAAATTATTTTTAGATTCATTAATAATAAATAAATTTACCATTAACAAAGGAAGCAAAAATATAATTTTTTTATTCATAAATTTTACCTCTAGAAATCTTCATTAATGAAAATATCATTTTTAAAATCAATATTTTCATCAGAAGAAGAAACTGCACATATATCATTAAATTCTATAATTTCTATTAATATTTTTGGTGTATTATATTTTTTCATTTATTTTACCTTCATTATTTCTTTTCTTTTTTAAAATGAAATATAACCATGTTGATAATCCTGCAACTGTGACTAAATCAAGAGGTAATAAGCCCCATAAAATCCACCATGGTGCAGGAACTTCTCTTTCAACAACTTGATCTAAATCAACAGTAATAGTATCTAATGATTTATCTCTATTTTCATGCATATAATAAGCATTACAACTTGCAAATAAAATGTTTTTACATGCCATTCTAGCAAAATAAACTCTTACTTTATCAGTAGTTGAACCAAACCCTTCTGCATTATTTTGTCCACCAGTTAACCATAAATCATTACCAGCTTTTAAGCCTTGGTCCATTTTCATAATTCCACTATAATAGTCAGTTACTACTGCACCACGGAAGCCCCATTCATCTCTTAAAATATCACTCATTAAAGCATGATTACCACCAGTCCAAGTACTACCTAAACGATTAAATGAAGACATCATTCCATTTGCTTTACCTTTTTTAACTGCAATTTCAAAAGGTTTTAAATATATTTCTCTTAAATTTTGTTCTGTTAACCAAGTTTTTAAACCTGTTCTATTAGTTTCTGTTTCATTGACTGCAAAATGTTTAACATAAACATTCATACCCATTGACATAGCACCTTTACTTGTTTCACTAGCCATAATTCCAGAAAGAAAACTATCTTCAGAATAATATTCAGAATTTCTACCATCAAAAGGACTTCTTTGCATATTTGCTCCTGGAGCGTACCAACCAGTAACACCAACAGTAACACCTTCTGTTCCTATTGATCTACCAAAAGAATAAGCTAAAAATGAATTCCAGGATGTACCAATTACACTTGGCATAGAAAACATTGTCCAACCACTTCTATCAATTGTTTGAGAAGTTGTCTTATCAATTTCCATATTATGTCTATTAAGACCAGATGGACCATCATTTTCAAGCATATGTTTTTTACCAATAGATTCAATAGATAAAGTACAATAACCTCCTCTATTAACTAAAGTACTTAGTTCTTCTACAGTCATTTGATTTAATAATTCTTCCCATTTTGGATTATTATAATCTCCACCAAGTTCTAAAATCAATTCTTTATTTGGCTTAATTCCAGTTCCAGTATCAAGTTGAGATTTATTAGCTTTACCACCATTTTCATTTACATATAATAAATGTTGAGTATTTGTTTGTCCTTGTTTTATATTTGGAATAGAATCAATATCAAATCCATCATAAACATAATCCATTGCTTCAGTAACAACATTACCAGTTCTATTTCTTTCTTTTGTTTGTGGGAAAGTTGAACTAAAATCATTTCTTGATAAATAAGCTACATCAGCTTCATTAGCATCACTTCCATCAATCGCGTTATTTGCGTAAGCATTAATTCTTTGTGTATCAAAAGAACCATCTTCTTGTTTTGCAATAATATCATAACTAGTAAATCTATTACTTACTCTATTATTTGTTGTAGGATCATTACTAATTCTAACAGTTTTTGTTAAAGGGAAAATAATTTCAGCATTTTCAATATCAGCAATTTCATGAGAATTTTTTCTTAAAGATAGAACATAATCACCACGATCTAATTCATAACCAAAATTTCTATTAACATTTCTATCATAACAATCATAACTTGCCATATCATAACCGGTAAAAGTTAAATCTAAAACTTGTGATTCATTTTTATTTAAAATTTCAGTTTTACCAAATGCAAGTAAATTAACAGCTGATTTTTCAATTTGTCCTTTATAATAAGGAGCTGAATAATATAGTTCAACAACATCTTTACCAGGAACATCACTAATATTAGTTACTCTAACTTTAACATTAAATTCAGTTTTTTCATTAACAAAATTTTCATTTGGTTTAATTATTTTACCTTCACTTGTTTTACCTTCAACACTAACAATATCCCATTTAAAATTACTATAACTCAAGCCATGGCCAAATGGATATTGAACAACTCCATTATAACCTTTACCATATTTATTATTTACATTATTCCAATATCCTTCTTTATCAGCTGTTTCATACCATTTATAACCAACATAGATATCTTCTTTATAAACAACATAATTAGAATATGCAGTTTGACAACCATCATTATAAAATGAAGGATTTGTTTTTAAATCATAAGAATGAATAGATGTAGTTCTTCCAGATGGATTAATTTCACCAGATAAAATCTTAGGTATTGCATATGTACCATTTTCACCTAATCCATTCATAGTTAAACATGCATCAACATTATAATCTTCTAAAAATGATAAGTTCATTTCATTACAAGAATTTACTATAACAATAACTTTTTTAAACTCATCTCTTACCATTTTTAACATTGCTTCTTCTTCAGTAGAAACATCTAAATAAGTTCTTGAATTGTCAATTACTAAATCAGTCGAATTAGCTTGAACTTTTTTACCCGTATCATTTTTTATTTGTTTAAATGGTAAATCGCATCCTTCTCCACCAAGTCTAGAAATTACAACAATAGCGGTTGAAGAAAATTCTTTAGCGTTTTCAAGAATAGTTTTACCATTATCAGTCATTTTATCATAAGCACTTCTATTAGGCTCCATTAACATAAAATAATTTTGATTACCAGATAAAGCTCTTAAAAGAGAACCACCATTTTTTGCTCTTGAATCGCAAAATCCTGTATACATATCAATTAATTCTTTATTATATTTAATATTTACTTTTTCATCAGAAAATACATCTAATAAATTTTTTACTTTTAATCTTGATGAACCAGAATTAGAAGCAGCAGATCCATCACTACCACAGACCCAGCCACCTGGACTTGAAGACCATCCAAACACATTAACTTTATTTAATTCTTCTTTTTTTAATGGAAGAGCATTATTTTCATTACGTACTAATACTATTCCTTCTTCAGCAATTTTTTGATTTAATTCTTTAGATTGACTAACAGCTTCTGTAAATTTTTTATTATCTTCAAAATTAACACCAGAACCATAAAAATAAGTTGTTATCATTTCTCCATTGTATCCTGCAACAACGTTACCTGCTAAAACAATACCAAATATTAATCCCATTGCCACAAAAGACACTTTATCTAAAATTGAAAATTTCTTTTTCATATTATTCACCCACATCCTCTAACATAATATAATCATATTGTCCAAACGCATAATTTGCCCCATTATTATACATATATTGATATTTATTATTTTCGTCTAATGCTTTATCAATTGATACTGTAAATTTAATCGTATTAATTTCTAAACTTGGATTCAAATCAATAGTACCTAAATCTAATGTAGTCCAATTTGTCCAATAAGAATGATCACCTTTTGTCCCATCACCACATCCTGGTAAAATTAATTTATCATTTAAATCGTGTTCAACACCATTAATTTCAACTTTCATGAATTTTGATAATTGCATTTCACTTACTTGATAAGGCATCCAACTTTTCATTATTGTAACCCAGTTAGAAGCACCTCTAATATATAATTCACTTTTTTGTAATTCTACATTCTTTAAATTAACTGTAAATGAAGCACCTGTACCATCTAAAAACGCCAAAAAATCTCCTTCACTTGCTTGTTTCACCATTGCTTTACTTGCAGTGGTAGCTTTTGAATAAGCTTCATCATAAGCTTCTTTATAAGTAGGATAAATATTATCTTTAAATTGAAATGTTCCATCTTCTTTTCTTGTAATGCCCAATTTTGATTTTGGAAAAACAATTGTATTATTTGGTGATTTTCCAGATGAATAATTTACAACCAAATTATCTTCTAATTCAATTTTTAATGATTGATTATGAACACTAATTGGAATGTTTATAGATAATTTTTCATATGTTATAGTAACAAATTTATCAGTTTTCTTTAATGCTTTTTTCTCAAATGTTACTTTAGCAACATCAAAATTATCAATGTCTCTTTTTTCTTCACCAACTTGATATCCAAGAATTAAACCAGTTGGATCAAAAATATCTCCAACAATGTAATCAGTTTTTACAGGTATTTGTTTAATAAATAATGTTTTTTCTCCAGTTGTAGTAATATTAACAATTGTAGAAGCATCACCATAATGAATAGTAACATGATCAATACCTTCTGGAAGTAATCCTGAAGGTTCAACATAATATTTATTTGATTGAACATTTTCTTCAATATAACCATCTGACCAAATAGCTTTAATTACCATTCCTTTGGAATCAAAAGCTTCTTCTAAAGGAATATATTTAGTTTTTGTTGGAGGAGTAGTAACTTCAATACTAGTAACATAAACATCATCTGCATCTTTTTGAGTGCTACTACTTATTTTACCAGTATTAACATCAGTTTGTTGACAAGAAACCAAGAATAATGAATTAAAAATTAATGGTAATGTCAATAATAAAATTTTCTTATTTTTCATAATTTCCTTTCTATAATATTTGTCTTATACATGACAAAATCATTATATGAAAGCGATTTCAATAATTGAATATATAACGCTTATTCGGTATTTATTAACGCTTATTCAGTTAATTTTCTAATGGAATAAGGATATTTAAACTAAACATATTATTTTTTTCTTTAAATGAAACATTTCCATTATATTTATCAACAATTAAATAAATACTTTTTACTCCATAACCATGATAAGAACTATCTTCTTTTGTAGTAATTGGTAAACCATCATCATCAAAATTAATTTTTCCTTCATAAGAATTACGAATATTAATAGTTAATAAATCATTAACAGTATGAATTTTTAATTCAATTATTCTTTTATCATATTCTTTTATCTTAATAACTGCTTCAAGAGCATTATCTAAAGCATTACCAAATAAAGAATATATATCAGATTCTTCCATAAAATTTAATTTTTCCCCATCAGCAATATAAGTTAATGTTATTTGATTCTTTTTACAATATAAATTCTTTTCTGTCAAAATTATATCTAAAACATTATTTCCTGTTTTAGCAATCGAATCATATAAAGAAATTGAATTTTCTAATTCTTTAACAACATCTTCAGAAATACTTTTATTTTGACCAATCTGTCTAATTTGATGTTTAATATCATGACATTTAATATTAATTAAATCTATATTTTCTTGTAATAACTGATAATGTTGTTTTTCTTGTATCCACATCATTTGTAAAATATCAAGTTCTCTTTTTGTTTCTTTAGTGGTTAATTGATTAAATTGACACACAAGTAATAAAATACAACATAATCCATTTGTAATAAAATTAATCACCATTCCAATAAAATCTTTAGACATATAATGAATAATCATTGAACCAATGATAATATTACAAAAAGCTCCTGCAAAAATTAAACCTAATAAAATTAAATTATTAATTTTTAAATCAATTCCTTTTTTTATTCTTTTAGCAAATAATAAATATATTCCCCAATAAGAAATAAAATAACATATTAAATATAAAGTTATAGAGAAAAGCGTTCTTTTATCAAAACTAGAAAAATCAATAATTGAATTACTATACATTCCAAGTAATGGACTTATTCCTTGTTCAACCAAACAAAGCATTAAATTAGTGACTTCATAAGCAAAATGTTGAGTGGTATAACCAGCCATACAACAAAATAAAATATTAAAGAAACTTTCTTCATAACATAACCAAACAAGAAAAAGTGAAAACCAAAATAATACAAAAAAGTCTAAACTATTTAAAATAAAATTTTCAGTTGATAATGGAATAAAAGAAATACCAAATAATACAACTAAACCTAAAATTATTCTTAAATAAAATTTATTTCTTTTCTTTAAATTATGTGCAAATAAATATTCAGCAATTAAAAGTTCAATAATAAAAATAATTTTATAAAAAGATATATATGTCATTATTTACCTCTTCCATACATAGCGATATAATCATTTAAATCTTTTAAAAATGATTTTCTTTTTGTTCTTGAAATAGGCAAATATTTATCTTCTACTATTACATCTTGATTTACAACACTAGTAACAAAAGATAAATTTACAAAATAACATCTATTACACATAGAAAATGGTTCATCTTTTAATATTTCTTGAAGATGTAATAAGGTTCCTGTACTTTTATATTCACCATCCAAAGTATGATAAATTAAGATATGTTGAATTATTTCAACATATAATATCCTTGAAGAATTAATCTTTACTTTTCCATTTTTATTAGAAATCCATAATTCTTTTCCTTGATTTTTTTCTATTAATTTTAAAATATCTGTAAATCTTAATTTAAAAGCATTATATGAAATTGGTTTAATAACAAAATCAAACGCTCTAACTGAATAACCTTTAATAGCCATTTGTAACATATTAGTTACAAAAACAATAATTACATTATCATCTTTTTCTCTAATTTTTTCTGCTATAGTCATTCCATCAACTCCAGGAAGCATAATATCTAAAAATAAAATATCAGTTCCTGTATAATTATTTAAAAATACATTACCATCATTATAATGATTGATAACAAAATGTTTATGATATTCTTCACCATATTGATTAATACAATTTTTTAAAGCACTAGCGTCATCTATATTATCTTCAACTACAATTACATTAATCATTATTATCAATTTCCTTTATCAAGAGAATTATAACCCCCCCCCCACTAATTTGTCAAATTAAGATTTTCAATGAAAGTAAGCTGAACTGCTATTAATAAAGTAGACACTATTAATGTGAACTGCTA
Organism: uncultured Mollicutes bacterium; assembly: GCA_900551385.1. Classification (GTDB taxonomy): domain Bacteria; phylum Bacillota_I; class Bacilli_A; order RFN20; family CAG-449; genus CAG-449. The sequence continues at coordinate 8,980 of URVS01000004.1, forward strand.
TTAATAAAGTATAATTTCCTGGTATTCCCTTTTTTAAAATCGTTCTAACCACGACAAAAATCTCTGTTTTAATCGAGACTTGATATCTAAAAATTAAGCATTAAAAAAATGAGAGTCAAATCTCATTTTTATTTCATATTTGGAAATTTACCGCTTTTCATCATTTGAGGCATTTGTTTCATCATTTTCTTCATTTCCTCAAATTGATTTAATAAACGATTAATATCAGCTGATGTTGTTCCACTTCCACTTGCAATTCTTAATTTACGAGAATTTCTTAATATTTCTGGATGGCCTCTTTCTTCTGGAGTCATAGAACAAATAATTGCTTTTGTTTTTTTAATTTGTTTTTGAGCTTTTTGTTGATCTTCATCAGATATTTTTGGCATACCAGGAATTAATTTAAGAATTTTAGACATTGATATTTTATTAAATTGTTCCATTTGAGCAAGCATATCATTTAAATCAAATGTTCCAGACATCATTTTATTAGCAGCTTTTTTGGCTTGTTTTTCATCAATTTCTTCACTGACTGTTTCAACTAAAGAAACAACATCACCCATTCCTAAAATTCTATCAGCCATTCTATCAGGGTGGAAAACTTCTAAATCTTCTAATTTTTCACCAACACCGATATATTTAATTGGAACTCCTGTTAAATGTTTAATTGATAAAGCCGCTCCACCACGAGAATCACCATCAAGTTTAGACATAACCATACCAGTTAATTTTAATTTTTCATTAAATGCTTGAGCAACATTAACTGCTTCTTGTCCTGCCATAGCGTCAACTAATAACAATATTTCATTAGGATGAACTTCTTTTTCAATATTAACTAATTCATTCATTAATTTTTCATCAATTTGAAGACGACCTGCTGTATCAATAATAACTACATCATAATGTTCTTCATTAGCTTTTTTAACAGCTCTTTTTGATATTTCTACTGGATCAACTTTATCACCTAAAGTAAATACATCAACATCAATTTGTTTTCCAATTGTACATAATTGATCAATAGCCGCTGGACGATAAACGTCTCCTGCTACTAATAAAACTTTTTTAGCAAATTTCCTTTTTAATAATCTAGCAAGCTTACCAGAAGTAGTAGTTTTACCAGAGCCTTGTAAACCACACATCATAATAATAGTTGGTTTACCTTGAGGAGCAAAAATTAAATCACATTGATCTGCACCTAAAAGCTGTTCAATTTCATCATGAACAATTTTTACTAACATTTGACCTGGACTAACTTTATTAAAGACTTTTTGTCCTATTGCTTTTTCTTTAACTGATGCAGTAAATTCTTTAACAACTTTAAAATTAACATCAGCTTCTAATAAAGCTATTCTAATTTCTTTAAGCATATCATTCATATTTGCTTCAGTAAGATATGCTTGACCACTTATTTTTTTAATAATACCAGTTAAACGATCTGATAATGATTCAAAAGCCATTATTCATCCTCCTTAAATATATTTAATACTCTTTTATAATCTTCTTTAGAAATTTCTTTTTCTAATAAAGATAATCTTTTATGTAAATTATTTTTTTTGCTAAGTAAATGTAATTTATCTTCAAAAAAAGATAAACTTTCTATTCCTTTTTTTAATGCATCATGAACAGCATTTCTTGAAACATTTTCTTGCTCAGCAATTTCTGTTAAAGACAAATCCATATTGTAATATAGCTTTATCATTTTTTGCTGAGTTTTTGAAAGTAATTCACCATATATATCAAATAATTCATTAACTAAAATATTTTTTTCAATTTCATCCATCTTAAATAATCCAAAATAATAAAGAAACTACCATTAATATAACAAAATAAATTGCTAATGTCTTATGAAATTCAGGATTTCTTAGTTTTTCTCTACCTCTAAAATCTAATAAAGAAAAGACTATTGCTACAATTAAATCAAAAACTATATAATACCAAATACCAGTTATTCCAAAATAAATTAAAACATATTGTAAAATAATTTGAAAAGCTAATAATAATACTAAATAAATAATAGAACTAGTTCTCATTTTCATCACCTAAGCAAAGTCCATATAAATATTGATCTAAATCAAATTCTTCTAAATCTTCCATTTTTTCACCTAAACCAATAAATCTTACAGGAACTCCTAATTCATCTCTTATTGCTAAAATAATACCACCTTTAGAAGTGCCGTCCATTTTAGTAATAATAACACCTGTTAAATCAGTACATTCTTTAAATGCTTTAGCTTGAATAACTCCATTTTGCCCAGTATTCGCATCAATAATTAAAAATATTTCATGTGGACCAGTAGGAATTTCTTTTTGAATGACTCTTTTCATTTTAGATAATTCGTTCATTAAATTAGTTTTATTTTGTAATCTTCCTGCTGTATCACAAATTACTAAATCAACTTTATCTTCTTTAGCTTTTTTTATTCCATCATAACAAACTGAAGCTGGATCTTGATTATCTTTACCTGTAACTATTTCACATTTTAATCTTTCAGCCCAAACTTTTAATTGTTCAGTAGCGCCTGCTCTAAAAGTATCTCCTGCAACAAGTAAAACTTTTTTTCCTTGTTTTTGATATCTATAAGCAAGTTTAGCAATAGTAGTAGTTTTACCTACACCATTAACACCCACTACAAGTAAAACAGTAGGTCCATCTTTTTGAAAATTAATTTCATTAACAATATCTGAACCTTGTTGAGCATAAGAAACAAACATTTTATCCACTAATAATTCATTGATTTGATTTGGATCAGTAATTCCTTGCTCCATTGTTTCTTTTTTAGTAGCATCAACAATTTCTAAAGTAAGATTTACTCCAACATCTGCTTCAATTAATATTTGTTCTAATTCTTCAAAATATTCTTCATTTACTTTTTGATATCTACTTGTTAATGCTTTTAATTTTGATGAAAAATTTTTTCTTGACTTATCTAAACCTGTAACATATTTTTCTTTTTGAGCAGTTGATTTACCTGCAATTTTTTCTTTTAAAAATTTAAATAATCCCATATTAAATACCTGCTTTCTTACTTAATGCATCTCTAGCAGCATCTTCTTCTGCTAATTTCATGTTTTTTCCAACACCTTTACCTAATTTTAAAACTGATTTATCTAACATAACCATATATACTTCAACATAAAAAGTTTTATCTTGAGCAGGACCAGTTTCATTAGTTACTTCATATTTAATATTACCACGATAATTAGCTTGTAATAATTCTTGTAATTTAGATTTATAATCAGTTAATAAATCAATATCAAAATGTTTTATATCATCTAAAACAATTTTTGTAATTAAATCTTTAACAAAATTATAACCTTGATCTAGATAAGTAGCACCTATAAAAGATTCAAAAACATCTTCAAGAATTTTTTGATTTGCACCTTCTTTTATTTGACCTTTGCCTAATTTAATTATTTCTCCAAAGCCTAATTTTTTTGAATAAGAAGCAAGAGTTGAAGAACAAACAACTTGAGCTCTTAATTTAGTCATTATTCCTTGAGACATAGTTGGATATAAATTAAAAATTAAATCAGCAACAATTAAATCTAAAACACCATCACCAATAAATTCTATTCTTTCATAATCAACGACACCATTTTTTACTTCATTAGCGTAAGAAGAATGAGTAAAAGCTTCTTCATAATATTCTATTTTATGAGGTTTGATATCAAAATTATTTAAAACATCAATTAGTTCCATCTTTAAAACCTTCTTTTATTTTTTCAACAATATTTGTATTAGCCATGTTATAAGCTAATTCAAGCGCTTTTTTAAAAGCATAAGTATTAGAATTACCATGAGCTTTAATAACAACTCCATTAACTCCTAATAAAATTGCTCCTCCAAAAGATTTATAATCCATTTTATGTTTTAATTCATCAAAACCTTTTTTAGCAAATAGTCCACCTACTAAAGAAATAAAATTTCTATGAAAAGCATCTTTAATCATTTGAGACATCATTTTAGCTACACCTTCAGTAGCTTTTAAAAAGACATTACCTGTAAAACCATCTGCTACTAAAACATCAGCTTTTCCACTTAAACCATCTCTAGCTTCCATATTTCCTTCAAAAGAAGGGAAATTATTCTCTTTTAATAATTTAAAAGCTTCTTTAGTTACTGGAGATCCTTTTTTATCTTCAGTTCCATTACTTAATAAATATACTTTAGGCTCTTTAACATTAAATATATTTTGTGAATATATTCTACCCATTTTTGCAAATTGAAATAATTGAGTAGGTGTATTTTCATTAGATGCACCTATATCTAATACTACAACTGGTTTATTTTCTACTTTTGTAGGAAAAGGAGATATTAAAGCTGCTCTTTCTACATTATCAATTAATTTTAATTTTAAAGTTGCTAATGATAAAAATCCACCTGTTGAACCTGCTGAAACTGCTGCATCAAGATTTTCTTCTTTATACAAAGAAAAGACTTTCATCATAGAAGAATCTTTCATTCTCATAACTTGTAAAGCTCCACATTCAATTGGTACAACTTCTGTAGTATGGAAAATTTTTACTCGTGGATTAGATTTTAAAGATTCTAATTCTTTTTCATCACCACAAGCATAAATCATTACATCTTTTTTTTCGTTTAAAAACTCATTTATCGCAGCAACAATAACTTCACTACCATTATCATTACCCATACAATCAACAGCAATTTTTAACATATATTTCAGCTCCTTTTTTTTATTATATCAAAATAGTATATAATTAATAACAATATCTTAATCAAACAAGACGATATCTTTGTCTTCATTTATCTTTTTTAATGCATAATCATAATATTTTTCATAATTAATATCATTTTTATTATTTAAAATCATATTTGCATCATCTCTAGCACATTCAAACATTTTAAAATCATCAACAATATTTAAACATGAAAAACTAGGAAATCCTGATTGGGCTACTCCTATTGTATCTCCAGGTCCTCTTAATTTCATATCCATTTCTGCAATATAAAATCCATCTTGTGAATTTTCTAATATCTTTAATCTTTCATCATATACATTATCATTTACTAATAAACATATTGCTTCTTGACCATCTCTTCCCACTCTACCTCTTAATTGATGAAGTGAAGCTAAACCAAAATGTGATGATGAATAAATAATTATAGCCCCAGCTGATAAAACATTAATACCAAGTTCAATAACAGTAGTAGATACTAATATTAAAAATTCTTTATTAATAAATCTTTTTAATAAATTATCTTTTTCTTCACTTTTCATTTTACCATGTAAAATATTAACTTGTTCATGATATAAAGTAGAAAACATATCATATAATTTTTCAGCTGAAGATAAAGAACTATCTACATCTTTAATTTTAGGAGCGACAATAAATACTTGCCTATTATTTTCTAAACAATCTTTAATAGTTGCAAATATTTCCATTGATTGAGGATTAACAATTTTAGTAATTACTTTTCTTTTATCATTTGGAAAAGTATTTAATGATGATATATCTAAATCACCATAAATTGATAATGCTAAAGTTCTAGGAATTGGAGTCGCAGACATCAATAATAAATCGCAACTATCGTCTTTAGAAATTAATTCATTTCTTTGATTAACTCCAAATCTATGTTGCTCATCAATGATTGCTAAACCTAATGAACTATATTCAACATCACTTGAAAATAAAGCATGAGTACCAACAATAACATCAATTAAACCATCTTTTAATTGTTCTTTAATATTATTTTTTTCTTTCATGGTTAATGAGCCAATTAATAAACCAACTTTAATATCATAAGGAGTAAATAATTTAGTTAAATATTCATATTGTTGTCTAGCCAAAGAATCAGTAGGTACCATAAAAGCTCCTACTTTATGACGAAGAAAATTACCATATAAACTAACTGCAGATACAATAGTTTTACCTGTACCAACATCTCCTTGAAGTAATCTATACATCAATTCTTTTTTATTCATGTCTAATATTATTTCTCTTATGGCTTTTATTTGATCAGTAGTTAATTTAAAAGGAAGATTAATAATAAATTCATTTATTTTTTGTCCACTTATTTCTTCACCTTTACCATTAATAATAATTCTTTTATTTTCTCCACGAATAATTTGATTTTTTAGACAATATAAAAGACATTCATGATATTTTAAAGTTCTCATACCTAAATTAACATCATTTTCATTTTCTGGTAAATGTACTTTTTTTAATGCATCTTTTTTATCTAATAAACGATATTTATTTTTTAATACTTGAGGTATTTCATCACTAATATAATCTTGATAATTAAAAAAAGTTCTTTCTACTAATTTTCTATATGTAGTAGAAGAAACATCACTTGGTAAATGGTAAACACTTCTTAATCTTTTTTCTTGTTCAATTTTTCCTTTAACAATACTAGAGGCTACTATTTCATTTTTTTTAGAATTGTATGTTCCTAAAACTGTAAATTCTTCACCTAAAGTTAAAGTTTTGATTAAATATGAACGATTAAATATTTTTACACTATAAATTTTATTTTTTAAAGAAACAAAATAAAACGTAATTATATCGAATTTAGGTATTCTTGCTAATTTTGGATTAGAAACTAATTTACCTAAAATTGTAACTTTTTGATTATCTTCTAAAAATGTATCATCAGTATAAGACATATCTTCATAACGAAAAGGAAGATGATTAAAAACATCTTCACTAGTGAAAATATCTATTTTATTTAAACTCTCAATAAGATTTTTAGAAGTTGTTAAAAGTTTCATTTTTGTCTCCATTTTTCTCACTTTTAAAAAGCTCCCAACTAAGTGGGAGCATTTTTTATTCAACACCAATAATAAACGAATATACCGGTTGATTACCAGTTTTTATATCAAATTCAATATCTTGATATTTATCAGTTAAATAAGAAGATAATTTATCAACTTCTTCTTTTGTAACATCTTCACCAACTAATATTGTAACAATAGAAGAATAATCATCAATCATTGATTCAATAGTTTCAATAGTTGCTTGAACTTTATCAGGATTAGAACAAAGAATTGTTTTATTAGAAATACCTATAAATTCATCTTTTTTAATTTCTACTCCATCAATAGAAGTATCTTTAATTGCAAATGTAACTTGTCCAGATTTAACACTTTCAAGTGAAGCAGTCATTTCACTAGTATTAGCATCAAAATCTTCTTCAGGGTTAAACATCATACATGCAGTAAGTCCTTGAGGAATAGTTTTAGTAGGAATAACCCTTGCTTCAACTCCTTCATCACAAACTTCGCATGCTTGATTTGCAGCCATAATAATATTTGAATTATTAGGTAAAATAAAGACTTTCTTAGCATTAACTTGTTTAATTGCTTTAATAAAATCATCAGTTGAAGGGTTCATTGTTTGTCCACCAGTGACAACATAATCAACTCTATATTCTTTAAATAATTCTTCTACACCTTTACCTGCTGCAACAGCAATAATACCATATTCTTTTTGCTCTTGTTTTTTACTTTCAGGAGCCTTACCACTATTAGCAAGTTCAGTATGTTGTTCTGACATATTTTCAATTTTAATTTTTACAAATTCTCCAAATTGTTGAGCATAATTTAATAAATATCCTGGAATTAAAGTATGAACATGTACTTTAACTATATCTTCATCTCTAACAATGACTATTGAATTACCATGTGAAGATAAAACAGAAGAAAATCTTTTTTCAACAAAAGGTTTTTTACCTGCTTCAGAAGGATTTTCAGGTACTCTTAATAAAAATTCAGTACAATATCCAAATTCTTTACCTTCCATTTCAGCACCTGCTGCTTGAGTTTCATTTTCAGTTACAGTTGCCATATTTTTTTCAATAACATTACCTAAAACAGCTTGTTGGAAACCTTCAAGTATTTTAACTAAACCTGTCCCACCTGAATCAACAACACCAACTTCTTTAAGAACAGGTAATAAATCAGGAGTTCTATTTAATGATGCTTTTGCTTCTTTAAGTAAAACATCAAAACATTTCTCAATAGTCCAATTTGGTTCAACTTTTTCATTTAATAATTCACTTGATTCACGAATTACAGTTAAAATTGTACCTTCAACTGGTCTCATAACAGCTTTATATGCGACATTTTTACCAGAAATAAAAGCTTCTGCTAAATCAGTAGCGTTAATTGTTTCTTTTCCTTCTAAAGCCATAGAAAAACCACGGAAAATTTGAGATAAAATAACGCCAGAGTTTCCTCTAGCACCCATTAATAAGCCTTTTGAAAAAGCTTTTGAAATATCATATACGCTAATATCATTTCTATTAGCGACTTCTTTTGCACCAGAAGAAATAGTAAGGTTCATATTTGTACCTGTATCACCATCTGGAACTGGAAAAACATTTAATGCATCTACTTCTGGATAACAATTAAAAAGATTGTTAGCACCAGAAATAATCATTTCTTTTAGAGTTAATCCATTAATTACTTTCATGTAAAAAACCTCCGATCCTAGATATTTTTAATACCTTGGACATAGACATTGATTGCCTTAAATTTAATATTGAATTTTTGCTCTAAATCGTATTTAACTTTCTTTTGTACTTCTGTAACAACTTCAGTAATACGAACCCCATAAGCAACAATTATAAAAATATCAATTTCATAAGAACTAGCTTTATTGTTCCTTCTAACAACTACACCTTGAATAACATTATTTTTTCTAAAATAATTTTCAATGTCATTAAAAGACTTATTTGTAGCCATTCCTACAACACCATAACATTGTTCAGCAGCATTTGCAGCAGCACTAGATATTGCTTGTAAAGAAATGTCAATCTTTCCATATTTTGTGGATTTATCAACGATCATCAAAAAAGCCTCCTTAATAGTTGCAAAAGTATTTTACCATATAACATATAAAATAAACACTTTTTTAATATAAATAAAGAAATTTTAATACTAAAAATGTAATAAAATTAATATATAAATACTATTTATATATAAAATAATATGATCATAAAATATATTAATTATGTATTAATAACAGAATATATAAAAAAAAAAGAGCCCGGCAACTTGCCGCTCTCTCATAAGATACCATAGCCACCATGGTGCTTAACTTCTGTGTTCGGGATGGGAACAGGTGTGTCCACCACGTCATCATCACCAGACTCTTTTTTTTCGATTGTTCTCTGAAAACCAGATAATAATTTATTTCGTTCTTTCTTACAAATACTTTTATTTAGTTACATATCTTAAGTCCTCGATCTATTAGTATCACTTGACTAAACATATCACTATGCGTACATCTATGACCTATCAACCTCCTAACTTTGAAGGGATCTTACTTCTTGCGAATGGGAAGTCTTATCTTAAGGACGGCTTCGCGCTTAGATGCTTTCAGCGTTTATCCGATCCATAGGTAGCTACCCAGCTGTGCCACTGGCGTGACAACTGGTGTACCATTGCTATGTCCATCCCGGTCCTCTCGTACTAGGGACAGCTCCTTTCAAACTTCCTACGCCCACGACAGATAGGGACCAAACTGTCTCACGACGTTTTGAACCCAGCTCGCGTACCGCTTTAAATGGCGAACAGCCATACCCTTGGAAGGTACTTCCCCTCCAGGATGCGATGAGCCGACATCGAGGTGCCAAACCGCGTCGTCGATGTGAACTCTTGGACGCGATCAGCCTGTTATCCCCAGGGTAGCTTTTATCCGTTGAGCGACGGCCCTTCCACTCGGAACCGCCGGATCACTAAGCCCGACTTTCGTCCCTGCTCGACTTGTAGGTCTCGCAGTCAAGCTCCCTTCTGCCTTTACACTCTTCGAATGATTTCCAACCATTCTGAGGGAACCTTTGGGCGCCTCCGTTACTCTTTGGGAGGCGACCGCCCCAGTCAAACTGCCCACCTGACACTGTTCCCTGACCAGATCATGGCCACGGGTTAGAACCCCAGTAACACAAGGGTAGTATCCCAACAGCGACTCCACCAAGACTGGCGTCCTGGCTTCTTCGTCTCCTACCTATCCTGTACATGTGTCACCAGTGCTCAATATCAAGCTACAGTAAAGCTCCACGGGGTCTTTCCGTCCTGCTGCGGGTAACCGGCATCTTTACCGGTACGAGCATGACGTGCATCTGATGATGCTCTTTCGTTAATAGCCATTTATTTTCCCTCCTTCTTATTCTGTTACTCTGCTTGAAAACTGGAATTTATATGTCAGATACAGGTGCTCGATAGAATCCTTATCGATCACTTCGATGTCACAATATGCATAATCCCCATCAGACGGATATGTTGTGTTCTCAGAGGCTGTTCCGGACACCAGTTTCCCTTCATTGATCATTGCATTGATTACACTTTGAAGCTGGCTTACAACAGTAGCTCTTCCGTTTACATCATTGTCAACCTTTCCAATCAGGGCATCTGCCTGATCATTGCATCTCGTAATCAACTCATATCTTGTTTTCGTCCTTCTGATTTTCTTCCAACCATCATCCTGATTATCTGCCGGACTTACCAGCGTATTGATTGCACTGTCAATCCAGATCTGGCCGTTTGTATTCGTACTCAAAACAAGGCAGCCTTTCTGTTCCGCCGTTGAAATTTCCGTTGGTGTTAGCGCATCATTCAGTTTTGTGTATCCTTCCATCACCGTATGTGTCAAGGACTTATTTGAAGCAGTCGCCGCAATCATTCCTGCTATTCTTGCAGCAACAAGGTATCCTTCAACAAGCTCACCGGAAATTTCCGCAGATGCATTCAATACATAGTGCATTTTCTCGCTGTTGAATGCCGCAGCGTGTGCCATTCTTTCTGTGAGTGCGACATTCTTCTTCTCAGCAACAACAGCCATTGCAAGCTGACCAGCATTAAATATACGATCAACAAAGGATGCGAGAAGCTGATGTACTGCCGTATCTTCCGTATCCACACAAACACAGTTAAACCGATACGCTTCTGCTGCAACAAAAGCATCACTGTATTCAGTATTTGTTGCGGTTGGTGCAGTTCCTGGAGTAAATACCTCTTCACTTACATCTGCCAGAATCCCCGTTGCACTTGCCATAACTTCAGATGTAAAGTATCTTGAGTTTATAAAAGCCTGATTAAGCGACTTAACCTCATCGTCACCGGCAGGGAATTCCAGTTTTTCAAATTCTTTTGCACCGGAATAGATGATGCACTCTTTCGTTTTTGAATCAGAAAGTTTTTCTCTTACTGTAATCGCAAA
>URVS01000005.1 GCA_900551385.1 uncultured Mollicutes bacterium
CTATCCGCAAAGCGAAAAAAGCAATCCGGTTGGCTTTCGAAAACGCAATGGCCGGAAAAGGCACATCTTTGGTAGAAGTTGTATCGACTTGTAATTCGGGCTGGAAAATGTCGCCGGCAAAGGCTAACAAATGGATGGAAGAAAACATGTTTGCCAAATACCCGATGGGAGACCTCAAAAACGTATAATTAAAAACTACGGATATGAAAGAAGAAATTATCATAGCAGGATTCGGAGGACAAGGTGTACTCTCTATGGGGAAAATATTAGCCTACTCTGGACTGATGGAAGATAAAGAGGTTACGTGGATGCCCTCATACGGACCGGAACAACGCGGAGGAACGGCAAACGTAACAGTCATACTCAGTGATGAACGTATAAGTTCACCGGTATTGAATGCATTCGATGTGGCTGTTATTCTGAACCAACCTTCTCTTGAAAAATTCGAAAGTAAAGTAAAGCCCGGCGGTATACTCATCTATGACGGATACGGAATACACCACCCGCCTACGAGAACGGATATCAATGTATATTGCATCAACGCTATGGAAGCTGCCATAGAAATGAACAATACCAAAGCATTCAACATGATCGTATTGGGAGGCTTACTAAAACTAAAACCAATGGTAAGCATGGAAAATGTACTGAAAGGACTGAAAAAGTCGCTGCCCGAACGACATCATCATCTCATTCCCATGAATGAGCAAGCTATACTCAAAGGAATGGAGATTATTCGCAAAGTCTGAAACGGCCAATTTTATAATACTAAAAAAAGCGAGGTGAAAAAAGAAAATCATTTTTCCCTCGCTTTTTTTATTTTTCTTTGTAACATATTTATTATTTATCCGTCTCCTATATGAAAGGCCCTAAAAGGTGCACCGGTCTAAATTAAAGTAACAACTAAAAAACAACAGATATGAAAACAAAAATTTTGATTTTAGCGCTTGCAGCATTTTGCAGTTTCTCTTCTATCTCCGCCGGCAATTGTATCGACAACTTATTCAATACGGCTTCCCGAATGCCCAATGCAGAGAAAGTAAACCTCAATTCATTCGTTTTGGGATTACTCAAACCGTTTTCGTCAGAGCTGAAAGGAATAAAATCGATGAGTATTATCGATGCTGAAAATATCTCGTCCAAAGATTATACGAGATTCGAGAAAATAATAACACAATGCGATTCCGACGGCTATGAAACAGTAACCAGCTCGAACGAAGAAAACGAGATTGTCCGAATCCTGATGAAAATAGAAAAAGAAAAAATTCGGGAAATCGTCATTATCTCCCTCGAAGAAAATGAAATCAGTTTAATCCGAATCAAAGGGAAAATCGATCCTAATCAAATGCAGAATATCATAGAAGACAACGCATAATAAACAATAAATACATCACTATGAAATCAAGAATTTTTCTTCTTATTATAGTACTATTGTCGACTCTGCAAATTTCATTCGCCAATAACAAAATCGATAATCTTTTCAAAAAAACAAAAGAGCTGCCAAATGCCGAATACTATACGGAAGATTTCAAAAAGCCTCAGGTAAAAGGCGTAGTCGACGGTGTTAAGGCCATTGAAGTAGTAGAAGCCGATATAGACAACGCAACCTATCTAGCCCTAAAAAAAGAAATTGAAGAAGAATATCTTAAATCAGGAGATGAACCATCAAAAAAATTTATAAATTCATTTTCTAAAAAATACAAAGTTGATATTCCTATATATACTAATCCTACTGGTTTTCCTTCTAAAGAAGACGGTCCAGCATTACCAGTAAAAGAAATTGAAATATCGGTTTTAAATAAATCTTTAACACCTTTTGCCATATATGAAGCACATTCATTAGAAACCACTCCATATTCATCAATAATTTCTTGAGGAACATTGATAACTTGATTTTTTATTTCAGACCAATAAGTAACAACTCCACCTTTAAAAACTTTGGAAGCACCTGAAACAGAACAAATAGTTGAACTAAATAATCCACCAGTCAAACTTTCTGCGCATGATAAAGTTAATTCTTTATTTTTTAAAGCTTCTAATAATTCTTCGACCATTATTTCATCTCCGAAAAGACATTTCTATTTTGAATAACATAAATAATTCCAGAAATTAAAGAAGTTAATGTCGCTACATACATAAATAATTGACCTAAATAATAATTATCATTTAAATGTAATAAAGAATCTAAATTAAAATCATTTACCATAATTAAAATTATTGCTACCATTTGAAATACAGTTTTTAATTTACCGAAAATATTAGCAGCAACTACTACATTTTTTCTCATAGCGTTTAATCTAACTGCATCCACAACTATATCTCTAGCAATCATAATAATAACACATATAACATTTACTCTAATTGGGCCATAACTTGCTAAAATAATTAAAGTAGTATTTACTAATAATTTATCAGCAATCGGATCCATAAATTTACCATAATCAGTTACCATATTATATTTTCTAGCAATTTTACCATCTAACATATCTGATAAAGATGCAATAATAAATAAAATCCACGCAATAAAGAAATTCAATGATACATCAATATAAGGAATAGTCATAAACCATTCACTTGGTAACAAAAGAAAAGTAGCTACAAATACAACTAATATCATTCTTAAGGTTGTTATTTTGTTAGGTAAATTCATTTTCTTTTCTCCTTTTAATGAGTATTGACCCTGTAAGCCATGTTTTGTCTAGGACAATTATTTATCTATGCATAAGCATGAGAAATAAGCTTCAATTCGCTTTATTCTCCTCCCTTACCGAATTTAGGTTTCTCGCTTGAGGGGTTTACCGCGTTCCACTTAAATATTTCTATTTAACTACGTCACTGTGGCACTTTCAGAAACTAGACCATATTTTTCAACTTAGGTTTCGTTCCGCCGTTAGATGCTCCCATCTACCCAAAGTTATTTTTTCCTTTGGCACAAACACTACTATCATCGCAGAATAGTGCGAGCATGGACTTTCCTCTAGTATTAATACCAGCAATTATCCAGGTCAATGTAAATTTATTTTATTTTTGAAGGATCTTTTCCAAGATTATATAAAGCTTGTTCTAAAGTAGATATTCTTTGAAGAAGCTCAATATTTGAAGTAGCATTACCTTCATTTTGTTTTAAAACTTCAACTTTTTCTTGTAAAAGTGTTCTTTGATATTCTGATTCAGAAAGTTTAGTTTTATAAATTTCACAAGTTTTTACTAATTCATCATAATTAGTGTATAATTTCTTAGTTGAATTTTCATATTGTTCAAAAGCAATATAATCATTAACAATTAAATCAAGATAGCGATCAACTTGTAAAGCATCGTATCCACCATTTTTAGCTTGAAATTCTTTTGAATTAATTTCACTTGCTGATAATTTTAATTTAAGTTCTTCCATAATCTCTTTCTAAACCCAAAAACATTATACAAAATTAAATATTGTATTTCAATTTTTTACATAATCAAAAAAGAAAAAAGAATTTAAAAATTAACTAAATTATTAAATTAACAATCTTCTATTATATATAAAATATTTGGATTATCTAAATATGAAACAATATATAATGAATCACGCATATGACCAGTAGGTGAATAAATATTATCAAAATCAGTATAAAAATTACCTTTTCCTTCGCCTCTAAATTTATAAAAATATTGATATTCTTTATTAAAATTTAAAACATCTTCATTTAAAATATTAACATTTATTTTTTTATAATTTTCTAACATTAAATTTTCAAATGTATCATTTTTTTCTTTAAAAAATAAATCATACATCTTTTCATTATCATCTAGTGAAGCGTTAACTATATAATAATAAGTTCCACCATCCCATCCAGAATTATCAGATTTATATTTTCTAACAACTTCAATATTATCATCAAATTCTGTATTCCAATTATAATTAATTACTTCTGCAAATGTTAAATTTTCATAAGAAAAACAGCTACTCAAAGAAATAAAAGAACTACATATTATAAATTTTATTATTTTTTTCATTGTTCCCCCCTAAATTTCTTTACAAATATATATTAACATTTTTTTTGTAAAAATCAAATTTTATGGAAAACAAAACAATTAATAATTTAAGAGCTGCCTTAAAGCAGCTCAATTTAATTACCATTATTACAACAGCAGCAACATGGACATACTTGTAAAATATTTACATTAGAATAAACACCAAAGTCTCTTCTTTCATAACAGCAACATGTAGTAAATGTTACAAGCGCTCTAGTTTTGATGCAACGTTTATATTGCATGACTGTACAAGTATAAACTACTGTTGCAGTAGAATTACTAGCAATATCACCAATTTGAATTGCATCTAAACAATCAACATTAGCAGCTTGACCATTTACAGTTACAGTATCTGGGTTTAAGCAAAATACCCCATCTAAAGGTACATGTAAGAAAACATCTTTTACAGTTTGTTCACTATTGTTGGTCACTGTAATAGTATAAGTTACTGAACAACAGACCTTCGTACAATAAGTTGAGCATTTGCTAGTTACACATAATCCACAACAAGCATCATTTATAATACGAACTTGATGACATTTTCTATTATTACAACAATTCATAATCTTCTCCCTTCTACATTTACTTATATGAATTTTAATTTTATTTGTAAGTTATTTGATTATATTTGGGCTAATTTATATAATAATGTTATGAAACAAATTAAAAAGATTTTAAAAGGTAGACACACATTAATATTTGTAGATTTTGAAGGCACCCAGTTTACTCATGAAGTAATAGCAAGTGGCTTATTAAAATGTAAAATTGATGATAATTGTAATATTATAAGTGAAGATGAAGGATTATTATTTTATAGTAAGCCTAAAGCTTCAATAGGCAAAATTGTCAGCGATATTACTTCTTTAACTGATGAATTTCTAAAACAAAATGGATTATCATGGGAAGATAGTATTAATAAAATCAATGAATATATTGGCGAAGATAAAGATATTGTTTTTATATGTTTTGGTAGTAATGATCCTAAAATGATACTTGAATCTTGTAGAATTTCTCATCCTGATAATTCTATTATTGCTAAATCTTGGTTAAACAATTTTTTTGATTTTTCTACTTTTATTTCTCAATTTATTCGTGATGAAAAAAATAATACTTATTCATTAATAAATTTCTTAAAATTATATAATTTAGAACCTGTAGGTGTATCTCATAATCCACTTAATGATGCAAAAGATTTAAAAAATTTATATCAAGCTTTTTTATCAAAACCAGAAATAAGAATTAATGAATACAAAAAAATATTAGCAAGATTTAAAGTTTTACCTCAACCAATTAAACCAATTATTGAAGATTTATTAAATGGTAAAACAGTTTCTCCTTCTAAACTAAATAAATTAATTAAAGACTATCTTGCATAAAATTATTAAATATAGTTAAAAATAACTTTAGCCTTGTTTAAGGAGTAGAATATGAATTATCCAAATAGAATGAAAGTTAATCAAAATGAAATAATTGAAGAAAAGCCAATTCAATTTGCTAATCGTGGAATGGATTTTGAAAAAGCAGTTAATTTTTCTAATTTATTTTATGATGATCAAAAAAGAGCGATAATTACCAAAAGACCTACACCGATACACATTGTTAAAGTTGATTATCAAGACCATTGCAAAATCAAAGAAGCATATTTTGAAAAGCAATCAACTGCTGACTACAATGGCGTTTACAAAGGAAAATATATCGATTTTGAATGTAAAGAAACTAAATCAACAACTGCTTTATCTTTCCATAATATTGCTACTCATCAAATTGAGCATTTAAAGAAAGTTATTTATCATGGAGGAATTGCATTTTTCTTAATATATTTTATTTCTTTACAAGAAGTTTATTTAGTTGATGCTTCTATTATTATTGATAGATTTTTTGGTACACGTAGATCGATAAGTATTGATGATATTAGGAAAAATGGCACTCTAGTTGAACAAGGCTTTATACCTCGTCTAAATTATTTAGATGCAGTAGATAAGGTCTATTTCAATGAAAAAATTTCTCAATAAATTATTTTTTATTTTTATTTGTTTATTTTTAATTTCTAGTCTTTCATTATCTTTATATTGTTATATTTCTATTAAAAATTTACCAACTCCAGAAATAAAGCAAGTAATTGATAAACAATATTCTAAAATATATGATTCAAATGATAATTTAATTGAAAGTTTAGGTGAAAATAAAACAAAACAAATTAAATATAATGAATTACCTCAAATATTAATTAACGCTTTAATAAGCATTGAAGATAATGAATTTTTTTATCATGATGGATTAAATTATAAAAGAATCATTAAATCTTTAATTAATAATATTTTTTCTTCTTCTACTCAAGGTGGTTCAACTTTAACTCAACAATTAGTTAAAAATTTAGTTTTAAATAATGAAAAAACTTTAAAAAGAAAAATACAAGAAGCATATTTATCCCATATTATTGAGCAAAACATGACTAAAGAAGAAATATTAGAATTTTATTTTAATTCAATTTATTTTGATGGTATGTATCCAGGAATATATTATGCTAGTAAAAAATATTTTGCTAAAGATGTAAGTTCATTATCACTTCCAGAATGTGCTTTATTAGTAGGTTTAGTTAAATCCCCAACTTATTATAGCCCATATAAACATGCATCTAGATGTGAAGAAAGAAAAAATTTAGTTTTATTAACCATGAAAAATAATAATTATATTACAGAAGAAGAATATAATTATTCTATAAAAAAAATAATAACTAAAGAAATAATAGAAAAACAAAATAATAATTTTGATATTAATTATCAATATCAAGCTTATTTAGATATAGTTTATCAAGAAGTAGAAGAATTAACTTCTTTAAATCCATTCTCTACTCCATTAAAGATAGAAACATATTTAGATACTTCTTTACAATCTTATTTAGACGAAATACAAAAGGGTAACATTTTTAAATTTAATGATGATTATCAACAAATTGCAAGTTGTATTATTGATAATAATAATTCTTCAGTTATAGGAGTTATTGGAGGTAGAAATTATAATGGAGTTATGCTATATAATCGTGCTTATAATATGAAAAGGCAACCAGCTTCCACTATGAAACCTATTTTTACTTATGCATTAGCTATAGAATATTTAAATTATAATGAATATTCTTTAATTGAAGATAAACCATATACTTATAAAAATAGTAATATAACTGTTCATAATGCTGATAAAAAATATTTAGGAACTATTCCTTTAATAGATGCCATCGGATATTCAAGAAATACTTCAACTTTATATACGCTTGAAAATGTTATTAATAAAATTGGGCAAAATGCATGTATAGATTATCTTAAAAATATAAATCTTATGGATGAAGGACCGTTTACTATGCCTTATGCTTTAGGAGGCATGAAATATGGTTTATCTCCTTATTTATTAGCAAATGCTTATAGTCTATTTCCTAATGATGGTGTATTTAAAAAAGCTACTACTATTAAATGTATTAAAGAATTAGATACTAATAAAATTATTTATTCTCGAGATGATAATTCTAAACAAATATTATCAAAAGAAACTGCTTTTATAATGAATTCTACATTACAAAAAATCATGGATTATAATTACTATAATATTAATTATAGTCGTCCTAACAATATAATTATAGGAGGTAAAACTGGCACAAATGCATATGATAATATAATTATAAAAAAATATAATTATCCTCAATATGCTGATAGAGATAGTTGGTTTGTAGGTTATTCTAAAAATTACACTATTGCATGTTGGACTGGCTTTGATGAACCTTTAATTAATCAGAAAACATATTTTGGTAAAAATGATTCTCGTCGATTAGTTGTAAAAGATATTTTTAGAACTGCTTTAAATAAATTAGAATTAAAAAATATTAATTTTAATACATGTGAAAATATTTCACAAATTAAAATTGTTAAAAACGCTCCAGAAATGTATTTACCAAATGAATTAATACCAGAAAATTATATTGTTACAGCTTCTTTTAAAAAAGGATTTGAGCCTAAACAAATTATGCCTTTACCAGAATTTAAAAAAATAGAAAATGTTAATATTATTTCTTATGAAGATAATTTACAAATAGATGTGGATAATGAACTTATTGATGATGAATTATATAAAAATATTTTTGGAAAAAGAATATTTTTAATCACTTATGAAGATGAAAATAACTTAGATACTTATCAAATATCTAATAATCATTTTTTAATCAAAAAGCATAATGGCAAATTTAAACTAAATATTGTAGAAACTTTTGAAAATAATAATAAAGTTACAGGTGAAGCTTTTATTTTTTATTCTTATTAAATTCTCTACATATTAAAGATAATTTACAATTTTCACAATGAGGTGATCTAGCTAAACAAGTATATCTACCAAAATGTATAAATTGATGATGTAATAAAATATAATCATATCCTTTAAAAAATTTTCTTAATTTATTTTCAGTTATTTCTACATTATCTTCTTCTTTAGCAATTTTTAATCTTTTAGCTAATCTATGAACATGAGTATCAACAGGAAATTCATTTTGATGAAATAATTCACATAAAACTACATTAGCAGTTTTATTTCCTACTCCTGGTAATGACATTAAATCTTTTTTATTATTAGGTACTTTCCCATTAAATTTTTTTATTAAATCAACAGCTATCAATTTTATATTTTTAGCTTTTGCATGATATAAGCCAATTTGTTTAATACATAATTCAACATCTTTAATATCAGCTTTAGCTAAATCTTCTAAAGTTGGAAATTTATTAAATAAAATAGGTGTTACTTTATTAACTGATTTATCTGTTGTTTGAGCAGATAAAACTACACTTATTAATAGTCCATAATCAGTAGTGTAATCTAATTCACAACTAGCAGTAGGTAATATTTCATTAAAATAATTAACTATTATTTCCGCTTTTTGCTTATTTGTCATCACGATTTACCCAATCATAAGACGCTATATCCATAGCTTTTTTAATATCTTTTTTTGTCTTTTCATCAACAGTAGAAAATCCTTCTTCTACTCTATCAGTATGAGCTAAATTTTTTATAATTAATTTATCAACCATTTTAACAGTAACTTTATTATGTTTCATAATACATTCATTAATTGAATTAATAATAACATTTTTATCAACATCTTCATTAAACCATTCACTAATCATATCTATTTCTAAAGGAGATAAAGATCTTTTCATGTTTTCTTCTAATAATTTTGTTATTTCTCCAAATGCTTCTTGAGTATAAACTTTTGTTAAATCATTTTGATCTGAACAAACTTTTTTTGTAAATAATTCAATTATTTTTTTATAAGTATTTTCACATGACGTAACTAAAATATCACCACATTGAATATAACTTAAAAAGCCTTTATTCATTAATGAAACAATTATTTCATCAATTTCTTTATCATTATAATTCATTTTTAAAGATAATAATTCTCCACTGAATAATGACTTTTTATCTTTACTAGATGAATCTATTAATAATAAAACTACTAATTCTTTTTCACTTAATCCTAGCTCTTTATAATTTTGTATTAAGATATTTCTATAATCTATATCACTAAATCTTATTAAATCCATATTTTTAACTTCTTTCTTTTTATAGTTTTGCAAACTAAATCTTTTATTTCAAGACTTTTTTAAATACCCGCATAATATTTTTATAAAATATTTTTTCTATTTCATTTTCTTTAAAATCATTTTTTATTAAACATTCATATAATAAATTCATTTTATCGCAACTCGATAATTCATTAGGGGTTTCAATACCATCAAAATCACTACCTAAAGCAATATTATCTATACAACCTAATTCTTTTATATGCCTTATATGATTTACTATATCTTGAATAGTATCTATATTTTGATTAGTAAGAAAATCTTTATAATAATTCATTCCCATTACTCCACCATTTTTATGTAATAATAAAATCATATCATCAGTTAAATTTCTTTTATTATTACAAATATAACGACTATTAGAATGGCTTGCTACAATTGGAGAATTAGATAATTTTATTACATCATAAAATCCTTGATCTGAAAGATGAGAAACATCTATAATTATTCCTAATTCATTCATTTTATTGATTACTTTTTTTCCAAAATCAGTTAAGCCATTATTTTCATCTTTATTTGAAGAAGATATTAAATTTTGATAATTCCAGGTTAATGTAATCATTCTTATACCTAAAGAATATAAATAATCTATAATATCTAAATTAGTGATGATGTCACCATTTTCAAGAGTTAACATTGCTCCTATTTTATTATCACTTTTTATTTTTAAAATATCGTTATAAGATAATATTTTTTCTAAATAAATTTTGTTTAATTCTAATTGTTGATTATAACATTCATAATATTTATTAAAATCATATATTGTTTCACCTTTATTTAAGAAAATAGCAAAGCATTGAAGAAGATATTGTCCTTTAACAAGTTTTTGTACATCAAGATGTAAATTGTTTCTTAATAAGCTTTTATTTTGCTTATATAAAGCTGTTATTGTGTCACAATGTAAATCAATTATATTATATTTTCTTTTATAATCATCAATTACTAAATAATCATTTAATTTATATTCATTGCATACATCAATAAATTTTTCTTTAGATATATTTTTCATTTTATCTAATTCTTTATTAATTTGATATCGAGATATTTCTTTTAATAAATATAAATGTGTTTTTATATAATTATCTAGTTCTTCTTCTATTATAAAATTTAATTGTATTTTAAATCTAATTGCTCTTAAAATTCTTAAAGGATCTTCTTTTATTCTTTGATCAATATTGGCAATCATTCTAATTATTTTATTATTTAAATCATTTATACCATTATGAAAATCATAAATTTTATCATTATCCATGTATAAACTATTAATTGTAAAATCTCTTCTTAAACTATCTTCTTTAAGAGAATTAACAAATATTATTTTTTCTGGATGTCTAAAATTATTAGAATATATTTCTTTTCTTAAAGTAGAAATATCATAATATTTATTATTAATTAATATTTTACAAAATCCTAATCTTTCAAAAGAATAATCACCTTTAAAAAGAAGTTTTAAATCACTTATTAAAGCATTAGTAACAAAATCCATATCATTTATTTCTTTATTTAATAAATAATCTCTTACTGCTCCACCTACAATATAAGCTTGTTTATTAATCTGTTTTAATTTAATATTAATTTCTTCTAAAATTTCATTTCTCATATTATCTATTATAACATATTCATTAATTGTTAAATATTTGTTGACAAAGAAATTATAATTTAATATTATTTTAATTGCTAAGGGCATTTAGCTCAGCTGGGAGAGCATCTGTTTGACGTACAGAAGGTCGGGGGTTCGAACCCCTCAGTGCCCACCATTAGTATTTTATAAACGAACATTTATTTGTTCGTTTTTTTTATTATTTTTAAGCAAATAAAAACCTCTCTTTCGAGAGGTTTAATATCTTCATTAATTTATAAAGTAGGAATTACTGTTGAACCAACATTACTAAATTCAATAATAATATGGTAATATGTTGATGTATTCCAACCAAATTTGAAATTAATTGTAGTAGTATCATCAGTCATATATACAAATGCATTGAAATTTAAAATTTCAAAAAGTGAATATTCACGTCCATCATTAGTAGGTAATTTTTGACTTAATAATGACCAAGTTGAACCAGAATAATGGCTAACTGATAATAAATCAATTAAATATTCTTGACCATTAGCAGCTCCACCAAATACATAATTGTAATCTGCATCTTCATCTTTATCATATTCTTCTGAATAAATAGTATTACGAGTAGATTTAGAAGCAAGACTTTTATCTGCTAATAAATCAACTAATGAATGAGACTTATCCCAAATTGTAGTTCCTTCAACTTTTTTTGTATCTGGAGTAATAATTGTATATTCTTTTTCATTAAGAGAATAATTTACAGTACGATTAATTCCATTTTCTGCTTTAACTAAATGTTCATAAATTTCTTTTTCTTCTTCATTTATAGAAACATTTTTTGTATATAAAGCTTCTTCATCTTTTACATAAGTAGTTTCTTCTGTTTCAACTAAGAAATTATTTCTTATTGTTTCATATAAAGCATAACCATCATCAAGAGTTAAGTTAGGTGTTTCGATTGGTTTTGCAGTAGAAAGATCACTTGAATCATACCAACCACTTTTTACACTCATTGTATAATTTTTACTATTACTAATTGAAGAAATTCTTTCATCAAATTGTTCTGGAATTGCTCTTTCAGGAGTATTGCTAAGTTCTTCTGTAATAGTTTTATATAAATCACTATTTTCTAGATAATCTTCTTCAGCACGCAAATAATATGTTCCCCATGTGAATGTTCCAGCTTGTCCAGAAACAGTTTCAGTATATGTACAATATAAATTATAAACAGGGAAAGACGAAACAATTTCACCAGATGTATTTTCCATATCATACATCATTGCTGAAACGCCTTTAGTTTGAAATTCAAAATTTACATCATTATTATTCCCTTTATAATATTCAGTTAGTAATTGCATATAATATTCAAATAAATCTGATCTATATCCAAGCATACTTAGCATTGTTTCTGCTGCATCTGCTCCACCTTCAAGAATACCATTTTCTCCTGTTGTAAATAAATTTGTAGACATAGTAAATGTAGTATTGCTATAAAATAATCCACTTACTGCGCCTGGACCAAATTTAAAATTTTCTCCTTTATCATCATCCATTGTAAAAGTATAAACACTTGAACCTTGGAAATATTGACCTTGATAGCCATATCCTGAATTATTTATAGCTTTATTACTATAAACTGTATAATCTTCACCAAATAACCAACCATCACTAGTAAGATAAGTTCCTGTTGAAGAATTATCAACGACTCCAATAAAAAATTCAGAACCTACACTATTAGCATATTTATTATAAGCATATTTTTCTTTTGAAAAAGCATCAAAGTTAATTGATTTTTCTAAGTCACCAGAAGTAACAACAATTGTAACTTTTCCTTCTTTTAAAATAGTGACTTTTTTACCATCAATAGAAGCTGTTTCATCTGTTAATAATTCACAATCAAAAACTTGAGCGCCTCCTTCAATAGTAACTATTTCATTTAAATCTATAACATCACCTACAACAGCTCCATCAATAGATTTTATTTTAATATTTTCTACTGTTTCATTGCTACTAGTATTATCACATGCAGAAAGAGATGTTAATAATAACAAAGGCATTAATAATATAGGTATATTTTTTAATTTCATACACTTCTCCTTTATAAAAAACAATATATTTAACATATATTGAATTAATTAAACCATTTTTTTAAATAAATTTAAACATAAATATATCATAATTTAAAAAAAGATATTCCTCGCATATTTTTTTATATAATTATTTAATACATTATGTTCAAAATATCTTTTTTTATAATTTTTTATTTAATTTTTTCTACTGTAATAGTTGCAGTTGAATTTTCTGGATTAGTAGAATCAACATTAATATCATTAATTCTTATTCTATAATTAAATTTGCAATCTTTATCAATAGTATATTTTTGTTTATCAGGCATTGTTCCGCTAGTCATTGTTTTTGCTTTATTCCAAAGATTTGATCTACTTGGCATATAATTTACCCAAGTTCTTCCTTCTTCAAGTGAGAATCTAGCACCTTTTTTAAATAATGAATTGTTAGAAGCTGAATTTGTAGAAGAAGTTGTTATATTATCGGTAGTATCAAATGTTGATTCAAAAATCATACTTTCAGCATAAGGATTCCATGCTGTAACTTTACCATTACTATCTTCAACTGGGAAGAAATTACTTGAAGCAACATTATTACTTCTACCACCTTTTGAATTAGTAATTCTTATTGTTTTACCTTTTTCGTAAATATCTTTTATATTTGTTAAATATCCTTCTTTTTCAGACGATTGATTTTCAACTACTCTTGCATCAATATGAGAAATTCTTACTCCATAATCTGAATATCCAGATACACTATCGTATCCATTAGTATAATCTTTTTGAGCTAAACCGATAGGAGCCATAAATTCAATCATCATATATTCATCAAAAGCAGTACCATTATAATTTGGTGAAGGAATAATAAAGCAATCACCTGATGTAGTTGTTGGTTTTAAAGTAATGATTGCTGAATCATCAACTACAAGTGGACTTAACCAACCCAATGTAAATTTTGAATATGCAGAATGATCACCAAGGTTATGATCCATCATATCAATTCCGCCCATAGGTGACCATTGTTTATTATAATCATAATAGTCATTTAATCCATATCCATGTCCAGTTTCATGAACAAATGTATGAGCATCAAATCCACCATAATTACTTTGCATAAAATTAAGACTTGCCCATCCTAAAGTATTTACAGTTGGTGCGCTCTTATTAGGAACTGGGACATCATTATAAGTAACATAAGCCCACCAGAATTTTGTATCATTTTTAGTTTGATTTCTAGAATAAACAATCCAAACGAAATCTAAATATCCATCACCATCATGATCATAATATGTTAATGGTTCTGCATCTTTTCCTAAAGAACCATGGTTATCTTTTGCATATTCAGTTAAATACCAACTTCTAATCCATTCAGCTGCGTATAAACCAGCTCCTCTTCCACTAGCAGCATTAAAATAATCTTCATCAGTTCCTGGATAAACAACCCATTCAGGTAAAACTGTTGCATTAAATGTAGACTTACCAAAACTTGAGCGATAATAATAATCTGCTACAGAAATCCAACCATTATTTTTATCCATATCAGATTGATTACCGATAAATGTTGTTTCAATATTATCCCTATTTTCTTTAGTTTGTTTAGAAGTATAATTAGTAAAACCAAAAGGTACAACTAAAACGTGTTGTTCAGCATGTGGATTAATATGTGGGTGTTCAGCATTATTATATAATGTATTAACATTTAATTGATTTCCATTATATGTGGTGCTTGCTTTTTGAAAATCAGCATTAGTTTTAGTTATTGTTGTTTGTGAATTAGATGATGTTGACGATGTAGTATCACTATTACCATGTCCTACACAACTAGCCATTGTAACTAAAGAAGCAACGCATAAAACTAATAATCCAAAATGTCTTTTTTTCATAATTCTTCTCCTTTACTTAAGATTTATATTGTATAAAATCAAGAAAACTATGCCCACTACTAAGAATAATGAGCCAGATAACAATATAAATTTCAAATTTAATCTTGGTTTTTCTCTTTTTAATTGTCGATATTCAGCATAAGTTTTAGGTAATTTTGTTTCTCTAACATTTCTATGAAACGTCATAACCCAAACTAATTGTACTGAATAAGCAATAATATCAAATGCTCCTTCATCAGAAACATAACATAATATATAAAATAAACATAATAATAATCCCGATATTGAGAAAGCATCGCATAATATTTAAATTATCATTAAAATTTCTATTTAATCCGTACAATTCTTGAATAATAATTAATCCAGCAATAAATGCACATATGATTAAACTAATTACAAAGCCAATAATAAAGCCTTTATCAATGCCTCTTTTTTCATCAATAATGTCTTTATTTTTCTTCATTTATTTTACCTTTTCTCTTAGGTTTTAATTCTAATTTATATTCAGCTTCTTCTTTATCATTACAGTATACAAAATGACCTTTAGAAATTTCTCTCATTGATGGTTTATCAACTGAATAATCATGTGAAGTTTGAGCGTTATAAACAATTCTCTTACGATTCTTTTCAATATTTGGATCAGGATGAGGAACTGCTGATAATAAAGATTTAGTATATGGATGAAGTGGATGAGCAAAAAGTTCTTCACTTGTTGCAAGTTCTACTAAATTACCAAAATACATAACTGCAATTCTATCACAGAAATATTTAACAACCGATAAATTATGAGCAATAAACAAAATAGTTAACCCTAAATTATCACGTAAATCATTTAATAAATTGATAACTTGAGCTTGAATAGAAACATCAAGAGCAGAAACTGGTTCATCAGCGATAATTAATTCAGGTTTCATAATAATCGCTCTAGCTATACCTATTCTTTGTCTTTGTCCACCTGAGAATTCATGTGGATATCTATTTGCATGTTCAGGAAGTAATCCAACTAATTCAAGAACTCTATTAACTTCAGAAGTAATGAACGCTTCATCTTTAATACCTTTGATATAAAGACCTTCAGCAATAATATTTCTAACAGTCATACGAGGATTAAGTGAAGCAATTGGATCTTGGAAAATCATTTGAATTTGAGATGTAATTGATGTTTGTTTTGCTTTTTTTAATTCTTCATTAAATTTCTTTGTATCATCAATTAAATATTTATATTCATTTTCAATCTCATTTAATTTTGTTTCCAATTTAACTTTATATTCTTCTTTAATTTTATTAATATCATCTTTATTTGTAATATTTTTTAAAGCTAAAGTTAATTCATTATTATTATCTAATTTTGTTTGTTTAATTTTGTCTTCTTTAGATTTTTGATCTTCTTTTAAATATGAATATTTATCTTTAACTTTTTGCATTTCTTCTAAAGAAATATCTTTATCACAATATTTATTATCATGTTTAGCAGCTGCTATTTTCTTTCTTTGTTCTTTAATAATTGCAGTTGCTTTTTCAATTTCAACATTATTCAATTCTTCATATTTAGAAATTATTGCTTCATATTTACGTAAAAAAGGTTCTTTATCGAAATAATTATCAGTAATTTTTGCATTAACTTCTTCTAATACTTTTTTATAATTAAATGGTTCATTAAATTTTTCTTTAAAATCATTATCTAATACACTTAAATCAGATGATTTATCAACTTTATTTTTCTTTAAGGCTGCATTTAATCTAATTTTAGTATATTTAATTTCTTTTTCGTTCCATCTAGTACCTGCTGCAATTCTAACGCCTTTAAACCAAACATCACCACTTGTGATTTGATAAAGTTTTATAATTGATCTACCAGTAGTTGTTTTACCACATCCAGATTCACCAACAAGGCCAAAAACTTCACCTTTATAAACACTGAAAGAGACATTATTAACGGCTTTAGTATATTTATAAGCACCTTTACCGTAACGGAAGAATTGTTTTAAATGTCTAACATCTAAAATAACTTCTGCATTATCATAATCAAATTTTTTACTTTTTTTAGTAGTTTTTAAAATTTTATCTTCACTTTCTTTAGTAGAATATCCTTCAATTTTAGCGCCACCTACATTAGCTTCAGGATCACAAAGTAATAAAAAATTTCTATTAAAATTATTCATCTTCTTTACCTCCTAAATGATTTAAAATTGAATTCTTTTCTAATGTATAACTTGGTTTGTTACTTGAATTTTTCTTTAAAGAATTAATAATTCTTTGTTTAACAATTTTTGGTGCTTCAACTTCTGGAGCATATTCATCAAGTAACCATGTAGCAGCATAATGAGTATCAGAAACCTTAAAGAAAGGTGGTTGAGCTTCATAATCAATTTCTAAAGCATATTTATTTCTACTTGCAAATGCATCACCTTTTGGAGGTAATAACATATTTGGTGGAGTACCAGGAATTGCATCAAGTTTTTCTTTTGTATCTAAATCAGGCATTGAACCAAGTAAAGCCCAAGTGTATGGATGTCTAGGATCATAGAATATATCATAAACTGTACCATACTCAACAATTTTACCAGCATACATAACTGCAATATCATCAGCCATATTAGCCACAACACCTAAGTCATGAGTAATGAAAATAATCGATAAATTCTTTTCAGCTTTTAATTTATTTATCAATTCAAGAATTTGAGCTTGAATAGTAACATCAAGAGCAGTAGTTGGTTCATCACAAATCAATACTTCTGGATTACTTGATAAAGCAATAGCAATAACAATTCTTTGTCTCATACCACCTGAAAATTCAAAAGGATATTGATTAAATCTTCTTTCAGGATCATTAATACCAACTTCTTCAAGAAGTGTAATTGCTCTTTTTTTAGTTTCTTCTTTTGTTAAGATTGTTTTACTTGCAATGATTTGTTCAACATAATATTTTATTAAATCATTAACAATATTATCTGCAATAAATTCTTTATCATTTAAGATAAAATTTAGATGTTCAATTAATTGATTAGTTGAATCAACAATATCTTTAAAATAAACACTCTTATCAACAATGACTTCTTTTAAGCCTACTCTAATTTCTGCAGGTAAATCATAAACTGATTTTACGTTATGTTTTTCAAGTAATATTCTTCTTTCTTCAGTTTGTTTAATTGCTTCTTCATAAGATTTAACATAAAATTCTAAAGAAGATTCATATACTTCAATAATATCATCAGCTTCAATTTGTAAATTGAAAATTGCTTTTTTTAATTCTATGCCTATTTTTTTTGCTTCTGCTTTTACTTTATTAGCGTTAAATGAATTTTCATTTGCTAACTCAGTATCTTTAAAATTATTTATTGTAACTAATGCATTTTTTATTGCATCTTTTTGTTTTTCAATAGATTTATTAATTGCTTCAACAAATAAATGTTTATGGTTTTCAACTAATGCATTGAAATCAGAACCTAATTTCATATTATTAATTTCTTTAATCATTGCATTAATTTCATTGACATTTTCTTTTTCACATTCAGTTAATAAAACTTTATTAACTTTTACAAGATATTTAAAAGCTTCTTTTCTAGTAGCTTTAGCCTTTAAATACATTGCTTCAGTTAATTGTTTGCCAACTTTCATAATAGGGTTTAATGATGAAAGTGGATCTTGGAAAATCATGGAAATTTTTACACCACGAATTTTGGTAAATTGTTCTTCATTTAATTTCAACAAATCTTTTCCATCATAAATAATTTGACCATCTTCAACAATTTTATTATTTGCTAAAATACCTAAAATCGCTTTTGATGTAACTGATTTACCACTTCCAGATTCACCAACAATAGCAAGAGTTTTACCTTTTCTTAAAGAAAAATCAATTCCTCTAACAGCTTTAACAGTACCAGTATTAGTTCTAAAAGAAATTCTAAGATTTTTTACTTCTAAGACTTTATCATTTGTTCTTAATTTTTCCATAACTAATTCTCACTTCCTCTTAAAGTTGTATTAAATGCATCTCTTAAACCATTACCAAATAAGTTAAAGGAAATCATTAATAAAGAGATAACTATTGATGGGAATAATAATATATGTGGATAAGTTGCAATACCTGCAATTTTTCCTTCATTAATCATAGAGCCAATTGAATTGATACCACTATTTTCAAAATCAATAATACCTAAATAAGATAAACTTGCTTCTGAAAAAATAACACTAGGAATCATTAATACTGATCTAGTAACTAATGTACCAGTCGCATTTGGCAAAATGTGTTTAAAAATTAATCTTCTATCTTTAGCGCCTAATGTTCTTGCCGCTAAAACATATTCTTGTCCTTTAAAACGATAAAACTGCATACGAGTTGTACCAGCAACTCCAACCCAACCATTATAAATAAATG
>URVS01000006.1 GCA_900551385.1 uncultured Mollicutes bacterium
CTAGTTATAGGAGGAACAACTCCGGATTTAGAATTGTTTAAAACTTCACTAATTTTAGCAACTTGAGCTTTTTTAGCCTCTAAAACGTTTTGGTTCATTTAGGCACCTCCTTAAAAAAATTGTTTATAGTCAACAATATACGGAAGTATCTAGTCATTATTTTAGTAAATATTAACTATTTTACCTCGGCAACATTATTAAGCTTTAAGCCGTTGCTGTCTACGGTATATTGGAACTATTAAATTAATTATCTTCCTTCAAATGTAAATTTGACTGAAGGACCCATAACTGTGTGTAATGCACAATTCTTAATGTATACACCTTTAACAGATTGTGGGCGAATTTTGAGAATTGTATCGCAAACAACTTTTAAGTTATCAGCAATTTTCTCTGCATCAAATGATGCTTTTGCGATTGAGAAGCAAATATTTCCTTCCTTATCAACACGATAAGAAATTTTACCAGCTTTAATTTCTGTAATTGCTTTTCCAATTTCTGGAGTTACTGTACCAGTTTTTGGGTTAGGCATTAATCCTTTAGGGCCAAGAATACGTCCTAATTTACCTAATTCACCCATCATATCAGGTGTAGCAACGATTACATCGTAATCAAACCAGTTTTCATTTTTAACTTTTTCCAATATTTCTTTTCCACCGACGAAATCTGCACCTGCAGCAGTAGCTTCTTCAGTTTTAGTATTGGTGACAGCTAAAATTTTCTTTGTCTTTCCATTTCCGTGTGGGAGTGTTAATGTTCCTCTTAATTGTTGGTCAGCTTGTTTTGGATCAACATTTAAACGGAAAGCGACATCAATAGTAGCATCAAATTTAACAGTTGATGTTTCTTTGACTAATGCACAAGCTTCTTCAATTGTGTAAACTTTCTTTGCATCAATTTTTGCTAAAGCAGCTTGGTATTTTTTTCCTTTCTTCATAATTTCCTCCTTGTGGTATTAACGGGTCTACCCTTCCACTATCTATTAGTCATCAATAACGATACCCATATTACGGGCAGAACCTGCTACAACTTTCATTGCAGCTTCAACATCGTTACAGTTTAAATCAGGTAATTTGTATTCTGCAATCTTACGTAATTGGGCTTGACTAATGTGTCCAACTTTTGTAGATTTAGCATTACTTGATCCTTTTTTAATTCCAGCTTCTTTTAATAATAATCCAGCAACTGGAGCAGTTTTAATAACAAAATCAAATGATTTATCTTCGTATGCAGTAATAATTACTGGAACTACTTCACCGATTCTGTCACTTGTTTTAGCGTTGAAATCTGTACAAAACTTAGGCATTAAAATACCAGCAGATGCTAGTTTTGGTCCTGGTTTTGCTTGACCACCAACGAGTTCAAGTTTTACAACTTTTGCGATTTTCTTACTCACGTGGCATACCTCCTATATTAGTTAATTGTCCGTGCTGTGGGTTAGCGAATTATTACAAAAATAATCCTTCCACTGCGCAATTTGATGATGTTAAAACGCAGGTCGCAATAACACCATGCTTTGATATTCTATAATAATTGCAATACCTATTCAACAAAAAAATCTATTTTTTAAAAATTATTTGATAAATAAAGAAAAAAATACTATTTTTCATGCAAATCAATTTGTAGCAAGTGAATTTGCATGTTTTTATTTCTTTTGCTTTTCTTTAGATCTTTTATCGTTAATTATTTTCATTTCTTTTTCTGTAATTAATTTACAATTATTTCTATTAGCCCGATCAACACAACCTTGTAAAACAAGTTTTAAGAATGGTCTTGGCACTTTAACAAGCATCTTTAAAGCTTCATCTGTGAATTTTACATCAGTATTTAATCTATTAGCAGCATATTTAACTGAAGTAAGATCGACTTCTTTATCAGGAATACCTACAGGAATTGGTTTTTTATAATCAGAACACCAGAAATATTTACTATCTCTATATCCCCAGTTAGTAGGTAATGGGCAAAAATTATTTTTAGTAACTCCATTAACAATCGCGTTATAATATTTTTCTTTTAACAATATATGATCAATTTTTAAAATAAAATGTGCGCCAAATTTTGATGTAATACCATTAAAATTATGATATGGCTCATTATATTCTTCTTGAACTTTATCATCTTGAGCATTATCTAATTCTTTTACCCAAGTACATTCAAATATTTGATTAGCTTCTTTAATTATTTTTGGATAGTTTCCATTTGGGTCTAATTCTTTAGACATGCCATCTTCTACATTAAATTTAAAATCTTTCATTTTCTCTTCAGGAGTATCTCCAGGGAATCCTAATCTAACATGTTCAGCAAAATTTTTCTTAGAAAAACTTAAAAAATTAATTGTGCATTTTCCATGTCTAAGTATTCCTTTACAAGTATTAGAAGTATTTCTACATTCTAATATCATCGCATAATATCCTTTACCTGCAATATAATAAGGAAAACAAAGTGAATATGCTCCAAAACTTGTAAGTTTTCCTTCTTCATCTAAAGTACCAATTAAGCAAAGTGGCATTGGAAAGAATGATGAAGATTGATAAAAATTATCTACTATTCTTATATCTTTAAAGCTTTTATCCATTAATTATTTCCTCCTATTTAATGAATATTATTTACGCATCAAATAATCTATATATAAATTATAAATATTTAAATTTTTATTGTAAATAATATATATTATGAAAAACTTAATAAAAAAGATTACAAATTCTCATTATTTTTATTTAATAAAGAATATAATATTTTTAAATAATGATAAATATTTTATTGTTTCTTCTATTGCATATTATTTAATAATTTCTTCTATACCTATGTTAACAATAATAAATTATTTTTTTCCTTTAATAAATTTAGAATTTAATACAATAAAATTAACATATAGTTCAATAATATATTTATATATAGCTTCTAAAGGAATAGAAAATTTTTTTATTTTTTCACAAAGAAAATATAATTTAAAAATTAAATCTTTCTCCTTTATTTTTAGTAAATTATATTCTATTAGTATTACAATTTTATTATGTTTTTTATTATCTTGTTTATTATCATTAAATTATTATTTATCTTCATTTAATTCTTTTATTATTAATTTTTATAAATGGTTAATTAACATTATCATTTTATTTATAATATTACTAATTTTTAATTATTTAGTTTTACAAAGAAAAATAGCTATTTATTATTTAATCTTAGGTTCATTTATCAGTTCTTTTTTATTAAATTTAACATCTTTTATTTATGGTATTTATATTTTAAATTTAAATAATAGAGAACAATATTTTGGTTCATTAAATAATATAATTAGCTATTTATTTTTAATGTATTTAATCTCTTATTTTATATGTATTGGAAATGAAATAAATTTTTATACATATAAAAAATGGAGTTTGCACTCCATTAATTAATTTTATCAATTTCAGTAATTTTAACTTCAATTTGTGTAGGTCTACCAAAGAAGACAGTAGTAATTGTAACTTCATTAGTATCTTTGTTAATTGATTCAATAGTACCTTCACTACCTTCAAATGATCCAGTAAGAATTTTAACTGTATCGCCAACTTTGTAGTTAGAGAACATTTCATCATCAACCATACCCATACGTTTTAAGACAGTTTCAATTTGTTCTCTTGAAACAGGGAAAGGTTTAGCTCCACCACCAGAAGAACCAATAAATCCTGTAACACCTGGAGTATTTCTAACCATAAACCATGCTTCATCAGTCATAATCATTTCAATGAAAACATAACCAGGATATAAATTTTTCATTTTTGTTTTACCTGTTGGTTGACCATTTTTCATTACAGGTACTTCATGTTCTGCTACAATAATTCTAAAAATATAATCTTGAAGATTATGTGATTCAATTCTTTTTTCTAAGTTGTCTTTTACTTTATTTTCATGTGAAGAATATGTATTAACAACATACCAATTCTTTGAAATATTACTTGCCATAAATTACTCCTATCATTCCACTAATATAGTCTAAAACCATTTTAAATTCAGTGCTAGTTGAAGAACTGCTACTTGATGTGACTAAATTTCTATCTAGAGCGCCCAAAATTTGAGCGATTATATAATCATCAATTGAGCAAGCAACAGCAGAAAAAATGATAACACACATAACAACAGCAAAATAACCCATTAATTCTTTACCAGTAGGCCATCTAACCATTTTGCCTTGTTTAATAACGCCTTGGAAATATTTTTTTATTTTATACATAGGTTCCTCCTATTTTGTCTCTTTATGTAATGTATGTTCATTACAATGTGGACAATATTTCATGATTTCAAATCTTTTACCTACATCAGATTTTTTCTTTGTAGTAGTGTAGTTACGATTTAAGCATTTTGTGCATACTAAAATAACTTTATCTCTCATCTATTTTCACCTTTCTATGAAATCATTTTCTAGTTTACAATATCACAAGTAAATTTAATAGTCAATTAACATAAATAATAAAATAAATTTTATTCTTCTATTCCGTAAGTAATAAAACTTAAAACTCTATCATAAGAAACTTCATCTTTACCCACTAAAATTAATGTATCGCCTTCTTTTAAAGGATAATCTGGTCCAGGAGAAGTTTGAATATTTCCATTACTTACTACCGCTACAATAGTAGCTTCTGTATAATTCCAAAAATATACTTCACCAATAGTTTTGTTATTTAACCAACAACCTTGAGGAATAGTTGCTTTTTGGAAATTAATTGTTTCATTTGTTTGATATTTAAAATTATCAATCATTGCATTTAATGCTTCTTGTAATTTTATATTCAATTTATTAGCTTCTTCAATTAAAGTAGTCACTTTATTATATTGTTCATCAATGGTTGATTGAGCGTCCCATTTATCAGCATATTGTTTTGCTTTTATAACAGAATCAACAAAAATTCCAACACCTTGTTTCACTTCCACAATTCCTTCATTAGCTAAAATTGTAATAGCTTTTCTAATTGTTTCAGGTGAAACATTATAAGTTGATGCTAATAATGATCTTCCTTTGATTATATCGCCTTCTTTAAATTCTCCTGAAAGAATTTTTGAGCATATATCATGAGCGATTTTAACATAACGGGGTAAATTTTCTTGCATAAATAAAGTTCTCCTTGTTTATAGTTTTAGTTTACAACAAATAATATTAATTAGCAATCAAGAAAAAACTTCTAATAAAGCAATAATTCTTGATTATTACTAGATTATAATTTTTAATTTGAAATATATATTATTTCATAGTATTATAACTAAGAAAGGAAAAACCTAATGAAAACTTTAAAATTTATTTTTTCATCGTTATTTTCAAACGAAAAAATTATTAATGAATCTAAAAAGCAACCATGGTGGCTTGCTATTGTTTTAATTTTATTTTCTTGTGTTATTGCTTTAATACCTAATTTTGTTTCTGTTATGACAGTTCAAGGATCAAATGTTATTACTACTAATACTAATTCAGGTATTGATTATGGTCTAAAACAATTTTCTGTAGAATATTTATCTAAACCCGAAAACAAATTATACATTGAAAACGAAAAATTAATTCTTGCTAACACTGCTAGTAAAACATCTATTGATGATTATTATTTACTTGATGAAGTAAAACATAATGAAACAATTTCTTTAGCAGTTTATTATGTTGATTTTACTGAACAAGAAAGTGCTCAATATAAAACGTTTAATGAGAAATTATCAAAAGTAATTACTAAAATTAAAGCATCAAGGCCTATTACAGACACTACTGAAAGTAATCTTTATTCTTCTTTAATTTTAGGTAAAGAAACAGTCTTTTTAATGTTATGTAATAAAGATGCTAAATGTTCATTTAAAGCAAATGCTGATGGTTCATTTACTATTAGCAATGAAACAGGAATATTAAACAATATGTCAGGAAATTATGTTGGCATTAATAAAGATTTAGCCAATCTTAATTCTTATTATTCAGGAAACACTGAATCTGAAAAAGTCAATAACGCTTATAATAAATGGAAATTATTCTTTGACAAAGCTTATGAATCACCAAGAAATTCATTAGCATGGAAATATGTAGGAATTTATTTTGGTATGGATATTGCTACTGCCTTAATTATGGGACTTATGTTATTCTTATTATCTAAAACAAAAGCATCATTAATAAAATATAGATTCTTAGAAGCATTAAAGATGGTATTCTTTGCTTCAGTATCTCCTGCTCTTATTGCTTTAATTCTTGGATTTATGATTCCATCTTTCCAAAGCATGGCTTTCTTAATGTGTTATATATTAAGAATTACTTGGTTAGGAATGAAAGCTACTAATCCACCATCAATACAAGCTGTAAGAAAATAAACGCTTTAAAAGGACCATTGAAAAACCTAAATAAAAACTAGGTATGACAATAGTCCTTTTTTTATTGTCTAAAAATTAGATCAAGCCTCTTTTTCTTATGATGATTTAAGCAAGAAATAAGACACAATAAGCACAATAATATCAATTTCTACAATTGATATTATTTATTCTACAAAATGAGCTAACTTGTTTTTTTAATATTTCTAAAACTTTCGCTATTTCCCAATAACTTTCACTTCTTAAGGCTTTATTTTTTTATAATATATGAAGTTAAACCTTCTCAATAACTATAAGAACAATTAAAAAATTTTATTAAAAGGTTTGTTTTTATTAATTTTTGGCTCTTCTAAAATTTCTAGGGTTAAATATTTTAATTAAATTTTTTTAACCTCATTTTATTTAAGAGATTCACAAAATTTTAATTTTATAAAGATATCTCCTCATTAGTACCAATGTTAATATACTCAAAAAAGTCCCATTCACCAGCTTGTATAGCTATACAGTCTTTATAATCAACACCCTCAAGTTAATAGACAGGAAGATATTTTTCCTCGTAATTATATACATAGAAATTAGCTACCATCCCATAAATGTAACCATCTTCCCTTTCAAATGTTTCAGAATCATCTTGATTGATAATATAGCCAATAAGTTTTTCTGGATTTTTATGATCAAAAGAATCATTGGTGTTTCTTTGTCTATATGTTTCTTTACCAAATTTAATATAATTATCTATATTAAAAACATTTATAGGTTTATTTACTGAACTACCACTTGACTTACCACACCCTGCTAAAAGACTAGTCCCAGCGAATACGATAGTAAGAAATAATAAATTTTTTTTACACATAATAATATTAATCATCCTTTATATGTACCCTATCATTTCCTTAAATTGATGAGTTATGTATTGGGGATGAACTTGTATAATAGTATTTGCAAATTCTATTATACAACCAAGATGCTACATACTATTATATTCTTCTCATAGTGGTTTTGCTCAACTAGTTAAGAAATGCTATAGATGCAGCTTTCATTTATATGGTTATTAGTTACGAATTGTTTATTGCAATCATATCGGTTATTTACTAAGTCACAAGGTGAAAGTCAATGCACAAAGATGTAAAAATTAAAAAAGAATTATTTTATGATCTATGTAGAAATTGATAATGCTTTAGAAAAGCATGATGTTTGTATTATGTTTAAAGAATGAAACATTCCCAACTCCTAAAAATTATACTAACAAACGAGCTTTTACTATATTTAATTTTGCTTCTTCAACGAATTTGTCACATTTAAAATGAATTAGTTTAAACATTAAAATGCATTCCCAATGTATTATATGGAACAACATATACACCAGACTTAGGATCTCTTGTAAGTCCAAATCCTATACCTACAATCACACATAGAAATTTAGGCTTTTTAACGACATTATCATTAAATTTAGTTAATGATTTTATTGCTTCATCTATTTGATTATCTCCTAGTTTAATTTCAATTGCACCATATTCACCATCATTAAATTCAACTATAGCATCAACCTCATCATTACTTAAATTATCTCTAAAAGCATAAACGTGACCTCTATAATATTCCATATACACGTTTAAATCTCTAACTACTAAAGACTCAAACAATAATCAAAATGTATTTAAATCATTAATTAGTTTTTCAGATGTTAAGCCTAAAAGAGCAGCCGCAAGTGACGGATCAACAAATCTTCTCTTTACCTTTTTGCCAACCCTGGAACTAGATCTATAATTAGTTGAATAAGCTTCTTGATTATTTATAATGTATAACTTTTCTAGAATGTCTAAATATCTAGATAATGTTCTTTTATTTAATGTTTGTTCTTCGCCATTACTAAAATTAAAGCAATCTCTCAAAATAGTTGCTTCTGCTGCATAACTGGACTCATTTCTTGCTAATGACTTAAGAATCATCATCATTTTTTGTGAGTCAAACAAGAATTTATCATCATTGTAATTTTCATTAACGTCATTTTCTACAACCGACTTTATATATTCACGTGCTAATAAACCATCACTTTCTAAATTCGAAAGACCCAAATTTTCAGGCCATCCACCATTTATAATAAGTCTAGTAATTTCATAAATATCAAAAGGATTAACTAATTTATTAATTTCCTTTCCTTCATACATATCCATTAAAGAAATATAATCAAGTGATTTACCTAATTCTAATGTTGTCATAGGAAACATATTTATTTTAATAATTCTACCAGTACCAGTATGCTTAATCTTAGATTTCTCTTCCTTATCTAGTAAAGCGGTTGAGCCTGTTAAAATAAAATTCCCTTTTGATACCCTCAGATCACATTCATTTCTAATAGCATCCCACAATTCTGGCACTAGTTGCCATTCATCAATAACCTCTGGAATATTCTCATTTAAAATTAACTTCGGATTAAGTATAGCTAGTTTTCTTTTCTCTATATCAGTTAATCTAACAATAGAATTACCATGATGCATACTAGTCCATGTTTTGCCGCACCATTTTGGACCAACAATTTGAATTGCTTTAAATGTTTTTAAATATAACTCAATAGTTTTATCAATTAATCGTTCTTTATAATTTTCAAGTTTAATTGGCATAGTTAATCACCTTTCAATATGATTTTACTATAATGATGCACTTTTTTCAAACATATAAGTGCACTTTTTTCAAGCGTATAAGTGTGCTTTTTTCAAAAGAATAAATGCATTTATAAATAAATTTTTATATGAATTAATACTATAAAATAAAAGGCTTAATACTTTATTCGTATTAAACCTATTCATTCTATTTGTGTGTAAACAACAAGTGTGATACAAAATGGCTAAAATGCTATAGGTGTAACAACAACTTTAATACACTGGTGGAGGATAAAAACTATTTTTTTAAAGACAACTCTAACTCATCTAAATTTCCATTAAATAACTTATCTATATTTTGCTCGATTGCTTCAATTGGATAATCCCACCATTTAAGGTTGAGTAGTTTTTCTATTGTTTTGTCATCGAAACGTTTTTTGATTACTCTGCATGGATTACCAACGGCGATTGTATATGGCGGTATATTTGAACCAACGACAGAATTAGCTCCAATAACTGCGCCATCTCCAATATGGACTCCAGGTAATATTGTTACATTTTGGCCTATCCATACATCATTGCCGATAACAGTATCTCCTTTGATTGGCATTTTATCTAAAGATGGTGTGAATTTTTGAAGATCTCTTGAAAAGATATTAAATGGATAAGTCGTTAATCCGTTCATAAAATGATTTGCACCATTCATGATAAATTCTACTCCCGCCCCTATTTGGAAGAACTTTCCAATTATCAATTTATCACCAATAAAATCATAATGATGTGTCACATGCTTTTCAAAAAGGTCCGCACCTTTTTTGTCGTCATAA
The DNA here is from genome assembly GCA_900551385.1 of uncultured Mollicutes bacterium. Lineage (GTDB taxonomy): Bacteria > Bacillota_I > Bacilli_A > RFN20 > CAG-449 > CAG-449. Next base: position 9,737 of record URVS01000006.1, read on the forward strand.
TATGAATAATCACCAACAACAATATTTGGATTTGAAACGCAGTTTTTGATATAGCATATCTCTTCGATTTCTGGATTTGGGTATTTTGCGTCTTTTCTTAATCCTGATAATTTATCTCCACATATTGGTTCGAGGCCAAGATCTGGTCTAGATAAGCCATATAGTTCCATAAGTCTTACGATTTTGTCATTGCTCATCTCGTTAATCCCTTCTTCGATTTTATTGATAGTAGATCTAGAAGTATAACCTAAAGAATCAGCCATTGCTTGTTGAGACATTTTGTTTCTTATTCTTACATTTTTTAATTTCTTTCCAAATTCTTTCTTATCCATAATCTACAAACTCCTTATTATTGAATCGTGTATTGCTTCATCTTCCATTTTCGTAATAGCAAAGACCTTTTTACCCGCATAATTTAATGAAGCGCCAAGGTGAAAAATATCATTTTGGTCAATAACTAAAAATCTATCGTGATACTTATCATTTATGAACGTTGAACAATCTCCATATTGTGCATTAAAATCCAAAACTTCTTTATTAGATAGTTTCGCTTTTGATGAATGATAAATATATAATTTCACACCTTGCTTTTTATATTTTAGAAATTCCAATGCTTTGATATCAGCATAAGCATCAATAAGAATGATAGAAGTATTAGCGTTTGAAATAATATTGGAAATGAATGATTTTGCGTCAAACATTTCTCCATCAAAGAATACTTTTTCTTTTTCTAGATTTGTTTTTTCAATTACTGATAATCGCTTATCTATCGAGTCAACTTTGTTAATTAAATTTACATAGTTTTCATTAGTTATCAATGTTCTATTCTCATTAATTACGTAACCTTTTAACAAATATTCTTTCAAAACACTATTAGCCCATTTTCTAAACATAATTCCGTTTTGCGAATGTACTTTGTATCCTAAAGGAATAATCACATCTAGATTATAGAATGAAACAATATATGTCTTCTTATCATTTCCAGTAGTTGCATTTTTTGCAACAACTTGATTAACATCTAAATTATTTTCTAAAATTACATTTTTAATATGTCGAGATATAACTGATTTATCCCTGCCAAACAGCAAACACATATCAGCCAATGAAAGCCAAACTGTATCCTCACTAGGTGATACATTAACATCCAGTCTAACTTCATCGTTTACAAAAGTGACAATTTCATATTTCATTATGTACTAGCTCCTTTATCATAATTATCATAACATAACATATTTGATAGCGCAATCTACATAATCAACATTGATTTTCACTTCTTTTTCCATATCCCACCAGATGTTTTATTTTATTGTCAAGACCCAAGTCATAATAACAACTTTGATACACTTCTATCCTCCAACTTTCTGATTCCGCCAGACCAAAAATAATAAAAATGAACATTTTCATCCCATAAAAAAAACTTCGATATTTTAACGTATCGAAGTTATTGTTTTCTTATGGTGGAGCAAACCAGAATCGAACTGGCGACCTCAACAATGCGAATGTTATGTTCTCCCAACTGAACTATTGCCCCATTAAACTAAAACAATTTTAGCTAAATAAATATTATTTTCTTCAGAAATTCCTTTTATTAATATAGTGTTATTTTCTTTTTTATAATAAGTAGTTATTGAATTTCCTTTTTTTAATTCTTTTATATAATCAATTTCAAATAATTTAATATTATCATTTTCATTAAAATTAATGCTATTTAAAATCATATCTGCATATTTAATGTTATTAACATGTCCATTATGATCTAAATCAGTAAATAAAGTTTGATAATTAAATGAAATAAATGAATCATCAAGATCAAAATCTTGAAGTTTATTAAAAGGTTCTAAATAATTTTTTTCTTGATAAAATTCTATATTAAAATCTATATCTTTTGTAAGACTTAATCTACGAGTTTTATAATTAACTATAACCCATTTTGATGTACCTTTTATTAATATATTATTATTTTCATCAAGAATTAAATAATCTCTATCAAAATCAATTCTTCCTTTAGGATGAGGCCAGGTTCTAACTTTAATTTTTGAATATAAAGTAGGTTCTTTAATTACTTCATATTTAGTTCTAACTAAAACCCAAATTAAATCTTTTTTTATTAAATCATTGAATCCTACTGATAAAATATCAGCATGTTCACCTGCTACATCTTGAAAAAAATCAAGTATAACACTTGGTTTAATTTTATCAAAGCAATCAAAATCGCTTATTCTTAATTCAAATTCTTTTTCAAATACATTTTTTTCCATACAAATATAATATATTTTTTTATAATTTCGTTCAATAAATATATTTTTTGTTTTATAATTTGTATATGGAAATTAAAACTTACAAAAAAGATTCATTTTATTCATATACTTTAGGAGCGTTCCCTACTATTGAATTATTACAAAACCATAATAAAGATGTAATTAAAATAATAATGCATTCTTCTTTTAAAAACCAAGAAGTAATAAATTTGATTAATTCTTTAAGAAATAATGTTGAAATGGTTATTAATGATAAATTATTAGATAAATTATCTAACAAAGAAAATTGTTATGTTGCCGCGATATTTAATAAATATTCTATGAATTTAAATAAAAACAATAAACATTTAGTTTTAGTAAATCCAATGAATATGGGTAATTTTGGAACAATTATTAGAAGTGCTTTAGGTTTTGGTTTTACTGATATTGCAGTAATAAAACCTGCAATAGATATATTTGATCCAAAAGTAATTCGTTCCGCTATGGGATCATTCTTTTCTTGTAATATTAAATATTTCAATACTATTGAAGAATATATTAAACAATATCCAGATCATAAATTATATTCATTTATGCTTCAAGCAAAAAAAACATTACAGAACACTAAATTCAATAACAATGAATTATTTTCTTTAGTATTCGGTAATGAATCTTCTGGATTACCTATTTCATATTTAAATGATGATTCTATAATTATTTCTCATTCAAATAAAATAGATTCTCTTAATTTACCTATGGCAGTAACAATTGCTTTATATGAAGTAAATAAACAAATTAAATAATTATTTATTAGCAAACATATTAATTAATTGTTGTAAATAATTATTTTCATATAACATTTTAGATATTGTATATACATTATCATCTTCTAAATACATTATATCTTTAAAATAATTATAAACATTTTCATTTAGATTAATTACACATGCTAAACCATAACTAGCAACTAAACAAATACATATAGATAACGCTAAACCTGTAACAACACCTAATAATTTATCAATAACATTAATAGCTTTAACTTTTAAAGCTTTTTTAATTAACATTTTAACAATTAATAAAATTATAAATGAAACAAGCCAAACAATAACAAACGCTATTGCCATCAAAATATAATTAGTAATTGTAGTTGTAATAAATTCTCCAACTTGAATACCTTCACTAGGAATATTACCATTGATAAATGGATTTATTATAGAACTCAATGCTTCTGGTAAACCAAATGCTTTTAATGCTTCAGGAATAACTGTATCTTTATTTTCCATAGTTAAAACCATTTGAAACGCTTCTTCATGTCCGGTATTTAACCAATTATAAACACCACTATTGATACTTTCATTCATTGGTAAAGTTTTAAGCCAATTAGCTAAAGGATTAGTAACAAATACTGCTATAACAATTGAACCAATGTATACAACAATTGATAAAGCTGTTTTTAAAAAGCCTTTAAAAACACCATAAATTAAACCAATTACTAATATTACAATTAAGACAATAGAAACATAATCAAATTTGATACTTTGACCTGCAGTTGGAAGAAAATTAACTAAATTCATTAACATATAACCACCACCTTGTATCTTTATTTTATCATGTATTTTTCATTATGAAATCATTTTTTTTAATATTTTTAATGCATTACTACTAGCCCCAATTCTTAAATTATCAGCAGTACAATATAACCACATTGATTTATTATTAATTCCTTTTCTTATCCTTCCTACACTTACTTTATCAGTATTATAAACATCAATAGTGTTAGCTATATTATTTAAATAAATATAATCATATTTTTTTAATTCATCAATAATAACATCTATTTCAATTTCTTGATCAAATTCTAAATAAATAGAGACTGCATGACCATAAAATATAGGCACTCTAACACAGGTAGAAGAAATATCAACATCATTTAAATGTAATATCTTTTTTGTTTCATTAATCATTTTTATTTCTTCTTCAGTATAATTATTTTCTTTAATATCACCAATTAAAGGAATACAAGTTGAAGAAATATCTAATGGATAAAATTCATTATTATAACCTTCTAAAGTACTTTGTAAATCAAAAATACCTTTCATACCACTTCCAGACACTGATTGATACGTATTATAAATAATTTTCTTTAATTTATAAATTTTATTAATAATATTTAAAACTAATAAGCACTGAATAGTAGAGCAATTTGGATTAGCAATTATTTTTCTTTTAGTTAAGAAAATATCATTATAATTAATTTCTGGAATAACTAACGCTATATCATCATGCATTCTAAAAAAAGAAGAATTATCTATACAAATAACTCCTTTAGATTCTGCAATTAAACAATATTTACCACTTATATCTTTATTAGTAGCAAATAAAGCATAATCAATATTATCAAAGCTACTATTAGATAATTCTTCTACAATATAGTTTTTATTTTTAAATTTAATTATTTTTCCTTTTGATTTACTAGAAGCATATAATTTTAATTCATTAATAGGGATATTATATTCTTCTAATAATTTAATAAACATTGAACCAACTAATCCTGTTGCACCTATTATAGCAATATTATATTTTTTCATAAATTTCAACCTCTATAAAATTTATGAAAGATAAATTAATATTAAAACTATTTTTTACAATAATAACCTTCTTTATTAACTGCTTCAATTAAAGTATCAACATCTACATAATCATTACATTCAATAGTAGCGTTCTTTTTTTCTAAAGAAACTTCTACTTTAGTAACTCCACCTACACTTTTTAAAGCATCTTCAACATGTTTTTTACAATGATTACACATCATTCCTTCAACATTTAAAACAATATTTTTCATTTTCTTATTCTCCTTTTTACCTATTTTTAATAAATTAATTGTTAAAGCATTAACTACTACAAATACACTAGATATACTCATCATTAATGAACTTATCATTGGATTAAGTTTTACATGTAGCCATGGTTCAAGCAAACCAGTCGCTAAAATAATACCTATACAATTATAAAAGAAAGCCCAAAACAAATTAACTTTAATTGTTAAAAAAACTCTTTTACTTAATAAAATAATATTTTTAACATCTTCTAAATCATTTCTTAATAAAACGATATCACTTGATTCTTTAGCAATATCACTACCTCCTCCAATAGAAATACCTAAATCAGCACTAGTTAAAGCTAAAGCATCATTTACTCCATCACCTACCATACTTACTAAATGATGAGAATCTTTTTTTAAAGACTTAATAACATTTTGTTTATCTTCCGGAAATACTTCAGCATATACTTTATCTATACCAACTTGTTTAGCAACAAGAGAAGCAATATTTTTATTATCACCTGTTAACATAATTGTCTCTATTCCTAATTTTTTTAATTCTTGAATAGCTTCTTTAGAACTAGATTTTAACATATCACTAACTGCAATAATACCTAATATTTTCTTACTAGAAGCAAAAATCAATGGCGTTTTACATTCAAATGATAATTTATCATATAATTGAATTAATTCTTCATTATCAAGTTTTAATTCTTTAATTAATTTTAAATTACCAGCATAATAATATTCTTCATTTATCATACCTTTTAAACCTTTACCTTCTAAAGAAGTAAAATTACTAACATTTAATAACTTAACATTTTTACTTTCACAATAAGAAGTAATCGCGTTAGATAAAGGATGTTCAGAATAATATTCTAATGAATAAGCAATATCTAATAAATTATCATCTTGAGAAACAACATCTGTTACTTTTGGTTTACCTTCAGTTAAAGTACCAGTTTTATCTAAAACAATAGTTTTAATATATTGAGCTTTTTCTAATATTTCAGCATTTTTAAGTTCCTACCATAATTGCAACTGGAGTAGCTAAACCAAGAGCACATGGGCACGCTACAACCAAAACAGAAATAGCGTAATTAAATGAAGATTCAAAATTTTTAGAAATAATTAAATGAACAATTAAAGTTAATATACTTATACCCATTACAACAGGAACAAATATTCCTGATACTTTATCAACCAATTTAGAAATAGGAGCTTTAGAATCACTAGCTTCTTTTACTAAACGAATAATATTAGCAATAGAAGTATCTTCACCAACTTTTTCTGCTTCTATTTTAATATAACCAGAAGAAATAATTGTTGAAGAAAAAACTCTATCATTAACATTTTTAACTACAGGCAAACTTTCTCCAGTAATATTACTTTGATCAATAGATGCTGTACCATAAATTATTTTTCCATCAACAGGAACTTGTTCACCTTTTTTTATAATTAATATATCACCTTTTTTTACTTCTTCTAGTGGTACCACTTTTTCTTCATTATCAATAAATAAAGTAGCTTTTTTAGGCGCTAAATCCATTAATTTAGTAATTGCTAAAGTTGTTCTTTTTTTAGATTTATTCTCTAAATATTTACCAAAACTTACTAAAGTTAAAATCATTGCAGCTGATTCAAAATATAAACTTTCATGATAAGTCATTACTAATTCATGATTATTATTAGCTAAGCCAATTCCAATCATAATAATAGCAAAAATACCATAAACCAAACTAGCAGTAGCCCCTATAGCAATTAATGAATCCATATTAGGACTTAATTTAAATAATCTTTTAAAACCAGTAACAAAAAAATGATGATATATAACCACAATCGGTAAAGTTAAAATTAATTGAGCTAGGCTAAAATATAAAGCATTTTCATGTCCAGATAAAAATGGTGGTAAAGGTAAGCCAACCATATGTCCCATTGAAACATACATTAATAAAATTAAAAAGACAAATGCAATAATTAAATTTCTTAACGAATGGTCTTTTTTTTCTTTAGTCTTATTTAAAAATGCTTTATAACCAGCATTATCTACTGCTTTAATAATATCATTATCACTGCATGTATAATCTACTTCCATAGAGTTAGTCAACAAAGAAACATTAACATCTTCTACACCTTTAACTTTTCTAACACTTTTATCAACATGACTAACACAGCTAGCGCATGTCATACCTTCTATATAAAATGTTTTTTTCATTATTTAAACCTCTTTATTAATTCAATAATATTATCAATATCACTTAAATCACCATGTTGAACATGATTTACCATACATGATTTCATATGATTTTCTAAAATATAATCTGAAACAGATTTAATTGATTTTTCAATTGCTAATAATTGAGTTAAAACTTCATCACAATATCTATCATCATTAATCATTTTTTCAACACCATTAATTTGACCATTTATTTTATGAAGTCTAGCAATAATTTTTTTCTTTTCTTCATCAGTTCTTTGCTTAGTTTTATTACAACAATTTTCCATAACATACTCCTTTATCACTAATAATATATACCCCCTATGGGTATAAAATCAAGTATAAAAATAGATAACCTTAACGTTACCTATTTTATGATTTACTTACTTGAAGCTCTTTTTTGATTTTTTGTTTGTTTATGTTGAGTTTGAGTTTTATTTAAAACTTCAAATTCGGCACCTGCTTCCATTGCATATTTTTTACCAACTCTCATTGCTTCAGCTTTGGTTGAAAAATGATTTGGTAAAACTTTACCACCTGGAGTTTCAATTTCCCAATTGTTTTCCTCTTTGCAAGGTCTACAAGTTACTTTCTTTTGTGTATTTTTCATGATTAATCCTTTCTTGGAGATTATCTCCTAAAAATAGTATTAACCAGTTATTTTTTATTTATTAATAAATCTTTGGTGTATTAGCAAAATTAGGAATTTTAGTTTCACCTACATTTTTAATAATTACAGGTCCATAAGTATCATTTTCATCATCAATAAATGTCATTGATAATTCATTATTTTCTAAAACAAATTCTATTTTTTCTATACTAGCGTTGATATCTGCTAATTTTAAGAAAGCAGAAATAATATAACTATAACTTGTTTGATAATGGGTTTCATCAATTTTTTCTATACGATTAATCCATTCTTCAGTTAATGATGATAATGGATTAAATTCACTAATTGATTTATAAGTCAATGGATGAGTACCAATAGTAAAATATTCTTTTTCAGTATCTTCATCATATTTATCACCATATTCATATAAATATCCATTTTCTGAATATACTATACCTTGTTTATGTAAACCAAAATATACAGCTTCATTAGTCCAATAATCATAATCTTGTTCAGTATAAATATCACTTGTATCACTATTAGAAGTAAAGAAAACAGTAAAATTATTATTTTCTTTTAAATTATTAAGATATTGATTTAATGTTGAATTATTAGAATTAATCCAAGTAGGGACAACAATATCATTATTAAATTTATCTATTGTAGTAGTGCCTATATTTTCAAGATAACCTTTAGATGAAGCCATATTTCCTGTTAATTCAAAATATAATTTATTATCTTTTATTTCAACAATTGCTTTATCTTGATATTTATCATAAACGCTACCATCTAATATATAATTTAAAATTCTTAAATTATAAGCAGCAGTTGTTTGATATTTATTATTTCCTAAAGGTTCAAATGTATTAAAATCAATTGATTTAAAACTATATAGTTTATTATATTCATCCATTGATAAAGTATTTTCAATTGATAAATTAAGATTATCATTTTTAATTACATAATTATATGCAACTCCATTTGAAATAAAATAATTAGTTTTTACATCAAATATTTCTTCTTTTTGTAATAATCTTCCTTCATTTGTAGAATATATTGGATAATATTTTTTCTCTTCTCCAGTAACATATTCATCTTCTTTTTGGAAAGTGAAATTCTTATCTAAAGAAGAAGTCAAATTAACTAATTCAGTATTATCATAAGTTTTTAATGAAGGTTTATATCCATTATTAATATAATTATCTAAATAAGAAATATTTGTATTATTAATATCATATAAATCACCTTCTAAAAGAACTTGATTTTTTAAATTAAAAGATATATGTATTTTTTCTTCAGTTAATTTTATTTTAACATGAGATACTTTAGA
>URVS01000007.1 GCA_900551385.1 uncultured Mollicutes bacterium
TATAAAGGAAAGAGGTAGAAGTGTTGATTCAGTTATTAATCAATATTTAACAACTGTTAAACCAATGTATCATTTATTTGTTAGACCTACTATTAGATACGCTGATATAATTATTCCAAATGATAGAGAACATACTATTGGTACTCAAATGTTAATTAGAAATATAAAAGCCTTAATTAAAGAAAATCAAAATTAGTTAATACTCTTGATTATTGATAAAAAATATTATATTATTTTTTAGCAATGGACCCTTAGCTCAGTTGGCAGAGCAACTGACTCTTAATCAGTGGGTCTGGAGTTCGAATCTCCAAGGGTCCACCAAATCAAAAAAGTTAGAACCGTTACTCATTTAAAGGTAACGGTTTTTAATTAAAATGTATAATATAATTGTTTGTTAAACCTAAATATTTTGTTTACTAATTTATAATGATGCTATTTTTATTTGCTTAATTAAATGGAATTGATATGTTAATTTGATTAATATTTTGTTATTGATATGTTTTTTTATTTGAAAAAAAGAAAAAATATTATATAAACTAATGATTTAAGTTTTTTTTATGTTAAAATATAACAAGTATACTATTGAAGAGGTAAATGAAAACTTTAATAAATATTTAGTTTAATTATGAAAAAAAAATTGCGTATCTTATTCCCTTATGTAGAAGCAGGACTTGGTCATATCATTCCAATGAAAGCATTTGTGTCAGAATTTAAGAAAAAACATTCTGATGAATTTGAGATTATTGAAAGTGATTTCTATAGAGAAGATAATGATCAAGACTTAATAAAATATGAAACATGGTTTTGTAATCATGTTAAATTATTTGCAATTTTTCCTTTCATAGGAAATATAATTACTTTTTTGGATTATATTATTCCGATTAACATGGCTAGCAATTTTGTTATGCGAACTTTTCATAGAAAAGCATATAAAAAATCTTTAAAAAAAATGGAAGACTTTCATGCAGATATAGTTTTTTCTACTCATTGGGCTACTAATTATTATGCACATAAAATAAAAAATTGCCCATATACAATTTTATATTGTCCTGATTGTGAATTAATTAATGCATTTTCATATCCTAGTGATTTAACTTTAATTAGTACAGAAGTTGGTTATAAGAAAGGATTAAAAAAGAAACATCGTTTTAATGAAGATAATTTAAAGATGACTAAATTTTTAATTCGAAATAGAGCTTTTGAAATTCCATATGATAAATATGAAAATAGAAAGAACTTAAATTTACCAATGGATAATTTTACCATCATGTTTATGGATGGTGGATATGGTATTGGTAAAATGGAATATTTATGTAAGAAATTAGTAAATGACAAACGTAACATTACAATAATTGCAGCATGTGGAAGAAATAAAAAATTATACGAAAAATTTATTAATTTAAAAGCAAATAAAAATGTTAACTTTGTTGTTTTAAATTTAAATGATGATGTTTTACCTTATATTGCGGCGTGCGATTTATTTGTTGGTAAAGGTGGAAATTCTATTGCAGAACCTACTTTTTTTTCACACCCATCGATAATTTCAACTTTATCAACAGGTATTGAAAAAAGGATTGCTCGATTTTATCAAGATGATGTAGGTTCAAGTATTATATGTACAAAAAAGAAAAAAATACTAAAATTAATAGGCGCATTTATTGATGATCCTTCATTATTAAAACCTTATGAAGAAAAAGCATATTTAGATCACAATAGATATGGCTCCAAAGAATGTGTTGAAATAGTATATAATCAAATAAAAAAGGAAGTAAAAATAAATGATTAGTATAGAAATAAAAAATTATCTTGATATTGTCAATATGGTATTTTTAGGAATATTTATCTTTTTAACATTAATTGTTGTGCATTTTTTACTAATATCAATTGTGGGTTTGTTTTGTAATAAAAAATATCCACATAGTGATAAAAAATGTCGATATGGATGTATTATTCCTGCAAGAAATGAAGAGAATACCATTTCTGATTTAATTAATAGTATTCGAAAATCTGATTACCCACAAGATAAATTAGATATTTTTGTTGTAGCTCATAATTGTACTGATAATACTGTACGAATAGCACAAGAAGCTGGTGCAATCGTTTATGAATATAATAATATGAATGAATGTACTATGGGATTTGCTTTTAAAGCATTATTTGAATTTATTGAAAAGAATATAAATGGAGGAACAGCATCTTATGATGGCTTTTTCTTGTTTAATGCTGATAATATTGTAAAAAAAGATTATTTTACTAAAATGAACGATGCATTTAATTATTATGATAAAAAATGCGTAATTACTTCATTTAGAAATTCAAGAAATTTTAATTCTAATGTTATTGCAGGATTATATGGTATTTATTTTGTTATAGGTTCAAGATTTGAATCTCTTGGTAGAACTGTTTTAGGTATCTCTACTAGAGTACAAGGTACTGGATATGTTATTAATAGTGAATTAGTAAAAAATGGTTGGAATTATACCCAATTGACAGAAGATTGGGAATTTTCTGCTGATCAAGTTCTAAATGGAAATAAAATAAAGTTTTGTAATGAGGCAATTTTTTATGATGAACAACCTACAAATTTAAAAATTATGTGGAGACAAAGAGTGCGTTGGTCAAGAGGTCACTTATTAGTTTTCTTTACAAAATTTAAAGATTTAATGCAAAGTCTATTTTCTTCAAAAAAGAGAAAGAGTTTTTCTATTTATGATACAATGATAAATACTTCTCCATATGTAATTGTGGTAATGATAATGTTTTTATTAAAAATAATATGTTATTTATTTGCACCTTTAGCTGATTTATCTATACCAGCGGCAGAAGTTTATAAATATATACTTTTTGGTGATAATCCTTCAGTATTTTTATTTGATTTTGATTTTAAAAATTTTATGTTTGTCAATAATGGATATTTATTTCACGTTATAAGAACAATTATTATTTCTTATGTTAGTTTATTTTTAACAGCAGTAATAACTTTTGTTGCTGAAAGAAAACGAATTGGCAAAATGAATTTCTTCTTAAAATTATTTATTTGTTTATTATGGCCTTTATTTATATTTATTGAATTTCCAATTGATATACAAGCTGTTTTTTCAAAGAATTTAAGTTGGAAACCGATACCACATGGCGATAAAAATAGTATAAAAGCCTAATAAATTGAGAATATAAAAAATTAAATTTTATAAAGAATATAATAAATAATAATCAACAATAGTTGTTATAATTAGTATTATTTATATATTCTTTTTATATTAGGTGATAAAGAAGAAAGAATATAATATATATTTTCGTTATTAAGAGAAATTAAATTATTTGTATTATTTGAAGAAATAATTTCTACTTCTTCTAAAGGAATATCTTCTTTTGAAAAAAACATAGTCATATCCATACATTGTTTTCCTATTTGATAATAGATTTTATTTTGATAAAAAAAACATAATGTTTTTAGTCTTGATAATCCATGGCTATAACCAAAAGGAAGTGTCAATATATACCCATTATTTGGTGTTTTTTCAATGTAATCATAACCAACTTCAGCATCTTTATTTATTTTTTGAATTCTTATAATTGGACATATTAATCTTAATGATGGTTTTAATTCTAAATATGGATTATAACCATATAAAGCTAGTCCAACTCTTATAGTATTACAATAAGATAATTCTTCGTTTATAAAATTTGAAGCTTGCGAATGAATAATTAATTTGTCTTGATAAAAATAAGTATCTATTATGTTTTTAAATATTTCTTTTTGCTGAGTATTATCTTGTGAACAAAAATGAGTATATATTCCTTTTAATTTCAATTTAGAGTTTTTAATTATATTAATTGCATCTAAAATTTCATTTTTATCTATTCCTAGTCTATGCATACCAGTTTCTATTTCTAAATGGATTGAAATCGGAACATTTTGTTTTGCTAAAATTCTTAATTGATTTAAAGAAGAAATTCCTTGAGTTATTTTTAATGAATATATTGTTTTAGCATCATCGCATCTACCAAGTAAAAGTATAGGAGAAAAAATCATGTTTTTTCTTAATAAAATAGCTTCAGATATATTGCTTACTGCTAACATAAAAACATTATTACTTGCTAAAGTGCGACCTACATGAATTAAAGAATGACCATAAGCATTATCTTTAATAACTGCAATTACATTCTTTTTAGTGTAAGTTGCTATTTTTTTATAATTATCAATAATATTTTTTAAATAAATTTCAATATATGCTTCCATAACATCACATTAAAATGTATGTTATTTCAATATAAAAAAAGACTTTTTATAAGTCTTTTAATCTTTTAAATCAATTTCTTTAAGTAATTCATTGAATGCTACTTCAGCTTGGTCTTCATCTACACCATTAATTTCAATGAGAAATTCGTTTCCTTTAGGAACAACTAAAGCCATAACATTCATAATTGATTTTAAATCAGCTTCTTCATCTAATACTTTAATTGTACAATCTGATTTAAATTTGTTAGCTTCGTTAACAATTTGAACTGATAATCTTGCAGTTAATCCATTAGGTGATAATACTTTTCCTGTAACTTGTTTCATCTTAATTAATTTAGAAACATAAAAATGCTTTTAGTTTCATTCCTTTCAAAATTATCATACAACAATGTTAAAAATGTTGCAATAAAAGAAAAAAAATAAGAATTTTTAGCTAGATTAATAACGTTAAAAATAATTTTCTTGTAAAAAAGAAAAAATTCGTTATTATAATATATATATGACTTTTTTGTCATTGTTAATAAGGATTTGAGTAAAAATGAACAAAATTAGAAAAGTAATTATTCCAGCTGCAGGGCTAGGAACTAGATTTTTACCCGCTACAAAATCATTACCAAAAGAGATGTTTCCTATCATTGATACACCTACTTTACAATATATTGTTGAAGAAGCTCATGATAGTGGAATTGAAGAAGTAGGAATTATAGTATCGGTAGAAAAACCTAGTATAAAAAAACATTTTGAAATAGATGAAGCATTAGAAAATCATCTAATTGCGACTAATAAATTACAAGAAGCTCAATTAATTAGAAAAATTGCTTCTTTGACTAAAATAACATTTATTTTACAAGATCAACCAAAGGGTTTAGGTCATGCTATATTATGTGCTAAAGAATTTATTAATGGTGAAGATTTTGCTATTATGTTAGGCGATGATTTAATTGTTAATAGAAATGGAAAGCCAGTTTTAAAACAATTAATTGATGCATATGAAAAAACAGGACACTCAGTTTTAGGAGTTCAACAAGTTCCTTTTGAAGATGTAAAAAAATATGGAGTAGTTGATCCTATGAATATTGATGGTAATTTAATTAAAATTAAAGGAATAGTAGAAAAACCATCATTAGAAGTTGCTCCATCAAATTATGCAGTTTTAGGAAGATATGTTTTAACAAATAAAATTTTTGATTATTTAGCTAAAATTGTTATAGATGGAACAAAAGAAATTCAATTGACAACTGGAATTGAGGATTTATTAAGTGTAGAAGATGTTTATGCTTATTGCTTTGAAGGCATAAGATATGATATTGGAGATAAATTCGGTTATATTAAAGCTACTATTGATTTTGCATTAAATCGTGATGATTTGAAGCAAAAAGTAATGGAATATATGAAAGAAATTGCAAAATAATGCAAATTTCTTTTTTTTTTACAAAGATACTCTACTAAACTTATAAAATTTATTTTATAATAAATATGTTTTATAGGGAGGAATAAATAAAACATGGCAAATGAGATTAAAAAGACCATGAAATCTGTTGATGGAAATACCGCAGCAGCTTTAGCGTCTTATAATTTTACTGAAGTCGCAAGTATTTATCCTATTACTCCATCTTCAACAATGGCAGAATTAGTAGATCAATACGCTTCAGAAGGAATGAAAAACTGTTTCAATCAATTAGTTAAAGTAGTTGAAATGCAATCAGAAGCAGGTGCTTCAGGAACAGTACACGGTGCTTTACAAGCAGGTGCATTAGCAACAACTTATACAGCATCACAAGGATTATTATTAATGATCCCAAATATTTATAAATGGGTTGGCGAATGCTTACCTGCAGTCTTACATGTATCTGCAAGATCACTTGCAACAAGATCACTTTCAATTTTTGGTGACCACCAAGATATATATGCAATTAGACAAACAGGCATTACAATGCTTTGCTCACATTCAGTACAAGAAGTAGCAGATTTAGCTTCTTTAGCACATTTAATCGCTATTAAATCAGAAGCTCCAGTATGTCACTTCTTTGATGGATTTAGAACTTCACATGAAATTCAAAATGTTGAATTCATTGATCCAGCAGAATGGGCAAAATTATTAGATAAAGATGCTCTTGAAAATTTCAGAAGAAGAGCTTTAAATCCACATACACATGCAGTAACTCGTGGTGGTGCAGAAAATGATGATATCTACTTCCAAGGAAGAGAAGCACAAAATAGTCATTTTGCAAAAGTTATTGATGTAGCTGATTATTATTTCAAAAAAGTCAGTGAAATGACAGGAAGAACATACGCTCCATTTGTTTATTATGGTGATCCTGAAGCAACAAGAATTATTATTGCAATGGGTTCAGTTACTGAAACAGCTATTGAAGTTG
Source organism: uncultured Mollicutes bacterium (assembly GCA_900551385.1). GTDB lineage: Bacteria > Bacillota_I > Bacilli_A > RFN20 > CAG-449 > CAG-449. Next base: position 6,619 of record URVS01000007.1, read on the forward strand.
TTGACCATATGAATAAAGAAGGAGAAAAAGTTGGTTTAGTTAAAGTACACCTCTATCGTCCTTTCTCCGCAAAACATTTAGTAAGTGTTATTCCAAATACAGTTACAAAAATTGCAGTATTAGATCGTACAAAAGAAATGGGTGCTACTGGCGAACCTTTATATCTTGATGTAGTCGCTGCATTAGAACAAGAAAATAGACATGTTGATGTTTTAATCGGTGGTAGATATGGTTTATCAAGTAAAGATACTCAACCAAAACATGTTAAAGCTGTTTATGATTTCTTAAATGCTGAAAAAGTTTGGACAGGATTTACAGTTGGTATTAATGATGATGTAACTCATTTATCAATTCCTGTTGATGATACATTCCATGTTGATGGAAATTATACTTCTTGCTTATTCTATGGTTTAGGCAGTGATGGTACAGTTTCTGCTAATAAATCTTCAATTAAGATTATTGGTGATGCAACTCATCAATATGCACAAGCATATTTTGCTTATGACTCAAGAAAAGCTGGTGGTGTTACTAGATCACACTTAAGATTTGGTAAAGAACCAATTCACTCAACTTATTATGTTGAACATGCTGATTTCTTATCATGCTCACTTGATTCATATATTTTTAAATTTGATATGATTAAGTGCTTAAAGAAAGGTGGTACTTTCTTATTAAATACAGATATTCCTGCTGATGAATTAGAAGCAAGATTACCTAATAGAATGAAAAAACAATTAGCAGAAAAACATGCTAAATTCTATATTATTGATGCTAATAGTTTAGCAGCTAAAATTGGTTTAGGTCGTAGAACTAATACAATTTTACAATCTGCTTTCTTCTATTTAAATCAAAATATTATGCCTTATGATCAAGCTCAAGATTGGATGAAAAAATTTGCTCAAAAATCTTATGCTAAAAAAGGTGATGATATTGTTAAAATGAACTGGGATGCTATCGATGCTGGAGCTCAAGGATTAATTGAAATTAAAGTTAAAGATGAATGGGCTTCATTAGATGGATCAAGAGTTTATGCTACAACAGGTGATGAATATTTCGATTCATTTGTTAATGTTATTGGCTCATTAGATGGTTATGATTTACCAGTTTCAAAATTCTTAGATTATGAATTACTTGATGGAACAATGAGAAATGATGTAACATTCATGGAAAAACGTTCTATCGCTGATAGAGTTCCAATGTGGATTAAAGAAAATTGTATTCAATGTAACCAATGTGCATTCGTTTGTCCACATGCTACAATTAGACCATTCTTATTAAATGAAGAAGAAACAAAAAATTTACCAGAAGCAGTTAAAAATGATGTTCTTCCAGCAATGGGTGGACCAGCTGTTAAAGGTTTAACATTTAGAATCCAAGTTTCACCAAAGAATTGTGTTGGTTGTGGATTATGTGTTGTTGAATGTCCTGGTAAAGCTGGTAAGAAAGCTCTTGAAATGGTTGAAGCTAAATCTCAATTTGATACTCAAGAACCAGCAGCAGATTATTTATATAAACATGTTGAATATAAGAATGGTGGTTTCCCTGTAACAACAGTTAAAGGTGCTTCATTCTTAATGCCTTACGCTGAAGTATCTGGAGCATGTGCAGGATGTGGAGAAACTCCATATTATAGATTAGCATCTCAATTATTTGGTAAAGATATGTTAATTGCTAATGCTACTGGTTGTTCTTCAATTTATAATGGTTCAACTCCACTTACACCTTTCTGTACTGATAAAGATGGCAATGGTATTGCTTGGGCTAACTCATTATTTGAAGATAATGCTGAATATGGCTTTGGTATGAGAATTGCTACAGATTATAAACTTGGTCAAATTTGTAAGATTTTTGAAGCAAATAAAGCAAATGTTGAACCTGAATTACAACAAGCTATTGAAGATTATGAAACACATATTAAAGATAGAGACTATGTTAGAGGAATGGTAAAACATTTAGTAGAATTAGTCAAAGCTTCTAAAAATGAAGAAGTTAAAGCTGTCTTAGAATATGAAAGAGACTTAGTTGATAAATCAGTTTGGATTGTCGGTGGTGATGGTTGGTCATACGATATTGGTTATGGTGGACTTGATCACGTTATCGCTAATGAAGAAGATGTTAATATCTTAGTTCTTGATACTGAAGTATATTCAAATACTGGTGGACAATCTTCTAAATCTTCACAAACTGGTTCTATTGCTAAATTTACAGCATCTGGTAAAAAGACTGCTAAGAAGAACCTTGCTTTAATGGCAATTTCTTATGGTAATGTATATGTTGCTCAAATTTCTATGGGTGCTAATAAAATGCAAGCAATTAAAGCTATGAAAGAAGCAGAATCATATAATGGACCTTCATTAATTATCTGCTATTCACCATGTCAAGCTCACGGCTTAAAAGGTGGATTAGCTAATGCTCAAAAGACAGAAAAAGAAGCAGTTGAATGTGGATATTTCCCAATCTTTAGATATGATCCAAGACTTGAAGCAGAAGGTAAATGTCCAATGCAAATGGATTCAAAAGATCCAGACTTCTCTAAATTTAGAGATTTCGTTATGACTCAAACAAGATATTCTCAATTACCAAAAGTAAATCCAGAACATGCTGAAGAATTATTAACAAAATCTCAACAATATGCAGAAATGCGTTATAAGAGATTTAAAAAACTTTGTGATTAATTATTAAATTTTTAAAAGGTTCAAGGAGTGAATCCAAGAACCTTTTTTAATGGATAAAATTATTATTTTTTATCATGAAAATATTAATTTATAATAGTTAAATTTAAGAAAAGAATATTTAAGCACATTCTTTTCTTTTTTATTCTTTCATTAGTTGTAATAAATCTCAAATAAATATAAAATTAGCTTATTAGGTGATTAATATGTGTGAAAAAAGAAAAGATTATATTTCATGGGACGAATATTTTATGGGAGTAGCGTTACTTTCTAGTATGAGAAGTAAAGATCCATCTACTCAAGTAGGAGCATGTGTAGCTTCTCAAGAAAACAAAGTTGTAACAATGGGATATAATGGTATGCCTGTTGGAATTAATGATGATATTATGCCTTGGGGTAGAGTAGGTAAAGATGAATTAGATAACAAATATTTATATGTTTGTCATGCTGAATTTAATGCAATTTTAAATTCAAGAGGCTCAGTTAGAGATTGTAAAATTTATGTTACTTTATTTCCATGTAATGAATGCGCTAAAGCTATTATTCAATCAGGAATAAAAGAAGTAATATATATGGATGATAAATATGATGGAGCTTTAAATAATTTAGCGTCTAAAAGATTGTTTAATTTAGCAGGTGTTAAATATAGAAAATACGAAGGTAGAAAAATTGATATATTATTAAAAGATTATGAAAAAGTGGATTAAAAGATATATTATTTTAACAATTTGTTTGTTATTATTTATTTTGCCAACTTTATCAGTTGTTATGGTTTACAAAGTTATTAATACTACAACTAGTAAAATTATATTTTATTCTATCTTAGGAATCATTATAATTTTATATTATGGAATAATGACCTATTTTATGTTAAAAAATAGAAAGTAGAAAAGATGAACGCGATTGAAATTAAAGCTTTAAAGTTTAAATATGAAGAAAATGAACCATTTGTTCTAGATGGTCTTTCTTTGAATATAAATAAAGGGGAATATGTTTCTATTATTGGACACAATGGAAGTGGTAAATCTACTTTAGCTAAATTAATTATTGGCTTACTCGAAAAAGAAAGCGGCGAAATAAAAATATTTAATCAAGAATTAAATATTGACACAGTTAAAGATATTCGTTATAAAGTTGGCATTGTTTTTCAAAATCCTGATAATCAATTTATTGGAGCGACTGTACGTGATGATATAGCTTTTGGATTAGAAAATCATTGTGTTGAACATGATAAAATGGAAGATATTATTAATTCTTTTGCTAAAAAAGTTAACATGGAAGAATTTTTAGATAAAGAACCAAGTAGTTTATCAGGTGGACAAAAGCAAAGAGTAGCGATTGCAGGTGTTTTAGCTATGCAACCAGAAATTATTATTTTAGATGAAGCAACTGCTATGCTTGATCCACGTGGAAAAAAAGAAATAATTGAATTAGTTCATAAATTAAAAAAAGAAAATGAAAATTTAACAATCTTATCTATTACTCATGACCAAGAAGAAGCTAATATTTCTGATAGAGTTATTGTAATTAATGAAGGAAAAGTAATATATAATGATGTACCAAGTGTAGTTTTTTCTCATCAAGATGAATTAGAAAAAATGGGATTAGAAATACCTTTTTTTGATAAATTAAAACAATTATTAATTAAAGAAAATATCAATGTTAAAGATTGTAAAAATCTTTTGGAGGTAAAAGATAAATTATGTCAATAAAATTTGAAAATGTATTTTTTACTTATCAAGAAAATACCCCATTTTGTACTCATGCATTAAATAATATAAATCTAGAAATTAGCGATAATGAATTTGTTGGATTAATTGGACATACTGGAAGTGGTAAATCTACTTTAGTTCAACATATTAATGCTTTACTTAGACCAAGTAAAGGTGTGATTAAAGTTGGAGAATATGAAATAATTGCAAAAGCTAAAAAAATTAAAAATTTAAAAAATTTAAAAAAATATGCTGGTTTAGTATTTCAATTTCCTGAATATCAATTATTTGAAGATACAGTTTTAAAAGATGTTAGTTATGGGCCTAAAAATTTTGGTGATAAAGAAGAAGAGGCTATTTTAAAAGCTAAAAAAGCTTTAAAATTAGTAGGAATCAGTGAAGATTTATTTGATAAATCTCCTTTTGAATTATCTGGTGGACAAAAAAGAAGAGTAGCGATTGCAGGTATTATTGCTTTAGAACCTAAAATTTTAGTATTGGATGAACCTACTGCAGGTCTTGATCCTAAAGGTGCTAAAGATATGATGGAATTATTTAATGTTATTCATAAAAATGGTACAACTATTGTTATGGTAACTCATAATATGGATAATGTATTAAAATATTGTTCAAGAGCAATAGTAATGTCTAAAGGAGAAATTATATTTGATTCAACACCTTTAGAATTATTTTCTTATGATAATTTAAATGAAAAATATAATATTGATCAACCAATAGTTTTAAAATACGCAAAAGAATTGATAAAAGGTGGATTAAAATTAGATTTAAATAAAATTAAAGATGTTGAATCTTTAGCTTTAGAAATAAAGAGGTGTTATCATGAATAATATTTCTATTGGTAGATATGTTCCTTATAATACTTTTTTACATCGATTAGATCCTAGAACTAAATTAATTTCTATGATATTTTTAATGGTTTGTATTTTCTTTTCTTTTGGTTCAGTATGGACAAATTTATTTATGTATATAATTTTAATGATTATGAATTATGTTTTTATGAAAATCGCTCATATAAAATTATCTCAATTATTTAAACAATTAAAAATGATGTGGTTAATGATGTTAATTTTATTTATTGTTAATTTATTTACAATAAAAAGTGAATTAAATGTTTACATACCTTTTACAGATATTGTAATTTCTCAATTTACTATACCAGGTATTAATTTAACTATTCATATGTCGGCTATATTTAATACTATTTATATTTTTGTTAGATTAGCTTTAATGATATCTTTAACCTTAATATTAACTTCTACTACTAAACCTATGGATTTAACGTATGCTTTAGAATGGTTGTTATATCCATTTAAATATGTTCGTTTACCAATTCATGAAATTAGTATGATGATATCTTTAGCTTTAAGATTTATTCCTACTTTATTAGATGAAACTGATAGAATTATGAAAGCTCAATCTTCTCGAGGTGTAGATTTTCAAGATGGTAAATTAAAAGAAAAAATAGGTGCAATTGTTTCTTTAATCATTCCTTTATTTGTTTCTGCATTTCAAAGAAGTGATGATTTAGCAAATGCAATGGAAGCTAGAGGATATGATCCAAATAAAAAAAGAACTAAATATCGTATATTAAAATGGCATACAAGAGATACATTTTCTTTCATTTTTATTTTAGCAATCTTTATATCTTTATTAACTTTATCTATAATAAAGATAGTGATATTCTAATATGAGAGTTAAAGGTATAGTTAGTTATGATGGAAGTCATTATCAAGGCTTTCAAGATCAAAAAAAAGATAATATAAATACTATTCAAGGTGTAATAGAAAAATTATTATCTTCTATTTGTAATGAAAAAATAGTCATTGTAGGTTCTGGAAGGACTGATAAAGGTGTCCATGCTTTAAATCAAGTTTTTCATTTTGATATGAATAATTATCGAGAATTAAATCATTTAAAATATGCTTTAAATAGAATGTTGCCTCAAGATATTTTAATTATATCTTTACAAGAAGTAAATGATGATTTTCATGCTAGATATAGTGCAACAAAAAAACATTATCGTTATGTTATTGATTTAGTAAGAAATCCATTTAATATTAATTATGCTTTATATTATGATAAAAAAATTGATGAAGATATTTTATATCAAGGAATTAATTTATTTTTAGGTGAACATGAATTTAAAAATTTTTGTTCTAATAAAGAAAAAGATTCTTATATACGAACAATTTATTCTTTTACATACAAAATAGAAAATAATCAACTTATTTTTGATATTATTGGCTCTGGCTTCAAAAGATATATGGTAAGAATGATTATTGGTACTTTATTAGCCTTAAATAATCATCAAATAGATTTATCTTATATTGAGACAAGATTAAATGATATAAAAAAAGGAACAACAATTTATAATGCTGAACCTAATGGATTATATCTAGTGGAGGTTTTTTATGATTAGAAATAATTATCATACTCATACTTTTAGATGTGGACATGCAATAGGTAATGATGAAGAATATGTTATTGAAGCTATTGGCATGGGGCTACATACTTTAGGTTTTTCTGATCATGTAATGCTTAAAGGGGTTAGACAAGATAACGTTAGAGGTGATTTTGAATGTACTGAAGGTTATTTTGCTTCTATTAGACAACTTCAATATAAATATCGTGATAGAATTAAAATATTATTAGGTTTTGAAGCAGAAGCATTTGAAGAATTTTTTCCATATTATAAAGAATTATTAGAAACTAAGAAAATCGATTATTTAATTTTAGGTAATCATTGTACTTTAGATAATGGGATTATAAGAAATTATTTTGGTAAATTTACTACTAAAAAAGATGTTATTGAATATACTGATTCTTTAATTAAAGGTATGGAAACAGGTTTATTTAGTGCAGTAGCGCATCCAGATTATTTTATGGATACATATTTTAAATGGAATTTTTTTACTAAAAAAATTGCTAAAAGAATTATAAAAAAATCAATAGAATTAGATATTCCTTTAGAATTTAATTTGTCATGTTTTAGAAGAGGAAAACAAAAAAAAGGTAAAGAAATTAGATGGGGTTATCCTTACATTCCTTTTTGGAAAATGGTTAGTAAAATGAAAGCAAAAGTTATTGTCGGAATTGATGCTCATGCACCTAGTGATATTTCTTCATATTTAAATGATGAAGGTTATAGATTATTAGAAACGCTTAATTTAAATGTTATTGAAGAATTAAATATTGATAGAAAATATAAATAAATTAATTATTTTAAATAAAAAAGTTATATTTTTGTGTTTATTTGAATGTAGAAAATATAGAAAAATAAAAAGATAAGTGATAGACTTATAAGTGATTTAATATAAAGGAGTTTTTATCATGGGAAGAGCACATGAAGTTAGAGCAAAGAAGATGGCTGCTACAAGTGCAGCAAAATCAGCTTTGTATATGAGAGCAAGTAAAGAAATTTATATGGCTGCAAAATCTGGTGAACCTGATCCAAATTCAAACTTAGCTTTAAGAGCAGTTCTTGAAAAATATAAAGGACAAGGTGTTACTAAAGATGTTATTGAAAGAGCAATTAACAAAGCAAAAGGCGGAGAAAAAGTTGCTTATGAATCAGGAAGATATGAAGGATATGGTCCAAGCAATGTAGCAATCATTGTTGATACATTAACTGATAATGTAAGAAGAGCTTATGATTCAGTAAGAATGTGTTTTAATAAAAAAGGTGGACATTTAGGCACTCCAGGTTCAGTTGCTTATAATTTTACAGAAACAGGCCTTATTACTTTTGTTGGTAATGATGTTGATGGTGTTACTGAAGCATTAGTTTTAGGTGATGTCAATGTTGATGATGTTTCTCAAGATGATGATTTAATTGTTGTTAAAGTTGATAAATCTGATTTAATGAAAGCTAAACAATGCTTAAATGATGCTGGATATAATGAATTTGAACAATGTGAAATCACAATGTTACCAAATGATGAAGTTGTTTTAACTGGTGATGAAGCAAGAAAATTCAATGACTTATTAGATTTATTAGACGAAGTTGAAGATGTTCAAAACGTTTATCATAACGCTAAAATTGAAGAATAATTAAATTTAAGATAATTAAAAAACCTGAAATTAATCAGGTTTTTTATTTGGTTTTATTTTTTAGTTTTTCTTCGCTTTCTTCGATATATTCTTCATAATCATGATCAATAGTTATAATAGCGTTGTATGTATTATCAACATCTTTAATTATTTGTTTAATGTTATTTTCAATCTCGTTATCTTTTAATTTAGTTTCTAAACATACTGCTACATCAAAAACAATATTAGTATGAGTTGGTCCTTTAATAACTCTAAAATCATGAACATTATTGACATAAGGTAAAGCTTTTAATATTGGTATAATTTGGTTTCTAACTTTATCAGTAAATGGATCATTTAAAACAACTGGATCCATATGAATAGTTATAATAATATTAAATTCATGTAAAATTTCTTTTTCAATATTATCAATCATATCATGAGTAGATAAAATATCTTTACTTGCATCAACTTCAACATGAATTGAAGCATAATATGTTTTAGGTCCATAATTATGAATTTGTAAATCATGAATACCTAAAACTCCATCATAAGAAAGAATTTTATGAACTAATTTTTTAACTAATTCATCATCAACTTTTTCTCCAATTAATGGGTTAGATGTTTCTTTAATTAATTTAAAACCTGATATTAAAATAAATATACCTACTATACAACCTAAATAACCATCAATATAAAATGAACAACATTGAGATATGATAATACCGACTAAAACAAATGAAGTAGCTAAAACATCATTTCTTGAATCAGTTGAAGTAGCAATTAATGCTAAAGAAGAAATTCTTTTGCCAATTTTTTTATAGAATAAACCTTGAAAAATTTTTACTAAAATGGAAATAGATAAAACAACAATAGTGATAATAAATTCTATTTGTTCCATTTTTTGAAATGGTTTATTAAAATTATCAATAATTCCTGAAATTGAATTAGTTATTAATTGAACTCCTAAAATACTAATAATTATAGAAACTGCTAATCCTGCAATATATTCAATTCTTGCATGACCATAAGGATGGTCTTTATCGGCTGGCTTAATAGACAATTTAAACCCAATTAAAGAAACTAAAGAACTACCAGCATCAGATAAGTTATTAAATCCATCAGCTATTAAAGAAATTAAATTGAATAATAAACCAAAAATTAATTTAAGAACACAAATAAAGAAGTTAGAAATAATTCCAAATATAGAAGCAAGATTACCATATTTTTGTCTTACTTGTGGATTATTTACATCTTTATAATTTTTAATAAATAATTTAATTAAAATGTTCATATTTATTTTTTAGAAAATGCATTGACTAAAGATAATACTGATAAAACAATTAACACTACACCTATAACAATGCATAAAACTTTTAAAATTCCACCAAAACCGAATATTAATAATATAATTGCAAAAATGATAGAAGCAAGATTATGTTTAATTCCTTCGACAAGATCTTTTTTAGACATAATGATATCAATAAGAGCAATTACTAAAATAATTATACCAATGTATTGAGACATTTGATCTCTAAATATAATAATTAAGACTGCTAAGACCATAATAGATAATGATGTAATAAATTGACCAATAGCAACTGAAGTTTTATATTTTAAATTTTTACATGTATCAATAAATTGAGTAAGATTAGTTAATATCATAACTACACCTATGATGATGAAAATAATATTTGATAAAATTGCACCATCTAATGCGATTAATAAAATTCCTAATGCTAATGCGATTAAGGAAAAAATAAGACTAGAAATTAAATTTTTATTTTTCATAGAAAACACCTCTTAATTTATTATAAAGTTATATAATTTAAAAATAAACTCAAAAGAATGTTTTATTTTGTCAAAATATAAAATTTATAGTTAAAACAGATAAAAAAGTGTAAAATAAGTTTGCTAGAAAGGAAGTAGATAAATATGGCAAATGATAAAATTATTGTTAAAGGCGCAAGAGAAAATAATTTAAAAAATATTGATATAACTTTACCTAAAAATAAATTAATTGTATTTACAGGAGTATC
>URVS01000008.1 GCA_900551385.1 uncultured Mollicutes bacterium
CTCCTTTAAGTAAGTATAACACTACTTAAAAAAAAGAAAAATGATTTAACTTATTATTTGTTATTGTTTATATTTTATAATCTTTTTAATGATAAATATATATATTTTTTATATATCATAATTGTTATTTATATAAATTATATAATTATTTTAACCATTTATTTGTTTTTTGTTGAAAAAACACATCTTAATTAATTATACTAATTGCAATAAAGTATATCTTACTTTATAGTTTTGATATTCTTTTATTATTAATTAAGTATTTTAATTACTTAAAATTAGTTAATTTTTATAAATAACTTAAATTATAAATTTAACTTAGAGGAGGAGAAAAATGAAAAAATCAAGATTGTTATTTGCGCTTGTAATTGGTGCGTTTGGAACTTTTTCTTTAACTTCTTGTGAACAAACTGTTTCAAGTGTCGATTCAATCAGTGTTACTGCACCAGAAGAAGAACTAGTAGTAGGTCAAACAATCGATTTAAAAGATTACATTAAAGGTATGGTTGGTGAAACTGCATATAACATTAATTTTAGAATGGACAATAAAACCCAATCAACTGCTTCTATTGAAGGAACTAAATTGACAGTAAAAGCTGAAGGTTCAATTAGAATTTTAGTTGAATTTGATGGTAAGACTGCTTCATTTAAAGCTACCGCTATTTCAGAAGCTAAAAAGAAATTCAAAGATTTAACCCAAAATGTCACATCAAATTATTATGTTGATAATTTACAAAGAAATGGTAAATCATTAACAGAACTTGAAAAAGAAAATTCAGAATTAAAATTAGCAGATAAAGGTTTCTTACATAATTCATTCTATTTTGCAACATGTGAAGATGAACAATTTGTTATTAATGGCACAAATAATTGGATTGGATTATTAAGAACAATGAATGGATATTCTTATAATTTTGAAATGAGTGATCTTCAAGGAGCTGATTTTGAAGTTATGCCTGGTGTTCAAATGGATATCAGTGGTTATTATCAAAGTTATAATTTCCCAATTCTTTATAATTATGTAAAAAATAATTCTATTTTTAAAACAGTTACTAAAGATGATGGTACTTCTTATTTAATTACAGAACAATCAGATTATGCTGATGTATGGTTAACATGTGCTTATGGTGGTGTTTTCGGAACATTCTCAAACTATAGAATTTCTAAAGGTGCTTTAAAATTAGAATTCAAAGATGTTGTAAAAACAAATAATGAAAAAACAGAAGCATTAATTGTTTCTACATTAGTTTATGGAAACGTTGAGGGCACTACTTACACTGCTGAAAATCCATATGTTTTAACAAAAGGTGCTGTTTTATTTGATAATGAATTTACTTCAATTAAACCAGTTAATGAATATATTGATGCTGGTAAGAAGCCTGATCAAATTAAAGCTAAAGAACTTGAAGTAGCAGTTAACAAATTTAAAAAATCTGGTATTTATACTTTAGAATCTGAATTATATTGGACAAGATATGATGAAACAACTAAAAAAGATGAAAAATTATCATCTACTCCAAGTAATTTAAATTCTTTTGCAAAAAATTGCGCTACAAGTAAAATGACTGGTTATATTACTAAAGATGGTTTCTTCTATGAAATGAGTTCTTCAGAAAAACTTGGTGTAGTAAAACATAATGATAAATATTATACTGTTTCAAATGCTGATTCATCAGGTTCAATATCTAATACAATTTCTGCAACAACTACAACTGAAAGTATTTGGAGAATTAATTCAAATAAATATAGTATTAAAAATATTGGTGAAGATGAATATATTAAAAATCTTAATGTTGCAAGCAAAACTTCATCAGAAGGAAAAACTATATTTGAAGTAGATTATCCAACAAGTAATGGTTTCTTTAGTGCAAATGCTGAAGCAGTTTTAGATGGTGGTACAACTTATAAATTATTTGCACAATCATCTTCTTCATCTATTGAAATGTTTGTAGCAACTCAATGTGAAGTAACAGTTACTGAGACAGAAGTTGTTATAGATATTTATTATAGTTATAATAGTACATACACTTATCATATCGTAAATACATTTAAAGATTTAGGTGTTGATAAATTAACTTCTAAATTAGCAGGAATTACTTTCCCTGAAAATTAATTAATATTTAATTAAAAAGATTATCGAAAATTCGGTAATCTTTTTTTATTACCTATAATATTTTAGTTTTTATAATATTTTCAATTTTTTAGAATGATTTTTTATATATTATTATTTTTATATTTTTATTTTTGTTAATTTTATATATTTATTTATTGAATTAAATATCTTTTTTACATATACTTTTAATATCATAAAGGAAGGTGAGACATGAAGAAAGAAATATCTATATTATGTATTCCATTTTTTTTAATAAGTTGTTCTGTAAATTTAAAAACTAACAATGATTTTTCTTATGCAAAAACAACTTATTTAGAAAATGGAGTCGAGCATTCTTTAGATATGCAAACTCTTTATAGAAATAGTGGTTATCCACATTTGGCTTCTACTAGTAACAATATTTTAGTTATTCCTTTAGGATTTAATGATGAAAATTTAGTTAATGTTCAAACGCAAGAAAATATTAATAAACTAACAAAAGCGTTTAATGGTGATGAAAATGAAAATTTTCAATCAGTAAAAAGTTTCTATCAAAAATCTAGTTATGGTAAAGTCAATTTAAATGCCGATATTATTTCTAATTGGCTTATATATGATGGAACAAGTAAAGAATTTCAGCAAAAATATAAACAAGAAACATTAGGTTTAGGAGCATGTGAATATATTAAAGAAAAATATGAAGAAGAGTTTTCTAAAGAAAATCATGGTTTATTAGGTGTTAATGCTAAAGATTTATCTTATTATGATCAAGATAACGATGGATTTGTTGATTTTATTTGGATTATTTATTCTCAAACAAGTGACCAAATTCCTTCAAGTGATTGGTGGGCTTATGTCTCTTATACACAAAATAAATTTGAAAATAATAATACACAAATACAAACTTTTGGTTTTGCCTCTATTGATTGGTTAAATCGTAATAATGAATGTGATACTCATACTTATATTCATGAAACTGGTCATGCATTTGGTTTAGTTGATTATTATGATTATAACAATTATTGGTCACCTCTAGGAAAAATTGATATGATGGATTCTAGTATTGGTGATCATAATGCTTTTTCTAAATTTACTTTAGGTTGGCTTAACCCATTAGTAGTAGATTCTACAAGTGAAATAACATTAAAATCTACTTCATTATATGGTAGTTGTTTTATTATTCCTTCACCAAATTATAATGGTACAGCATTTGATGAATATATCATGGTAGAATTATTAACTCAAGAAGGTTTGAATAAAGAAATTGATGAATTATCCTCTCCAGGTATTAGATTAACTCATTGTGATGGTAGAGTTTTCTCAACTAATCATGATGATTATTTATTAAATCCACAAGAAGGTACATCATTTAGAGTAGGAAATACTTATAAAGGAAGAAGTGGAATAAAAATTGATTCAGATTTTTTTAATAACGATGATAAAAAATATTATTCACTTATTTCTTTAATTGAAAACAATATTAAAGAAAAAAATTGTTTAAATGATTATTCATTTTCTTTAACTAATAATTCATTATTTAAAAAAGGAGATTATCTTGATTTTACCAACTTAAAAGGTTATCAAAAAGATTATTTTCCAAGTAATTCAAATTTATGGAACAAAGCTAAAACAATTACAGGATGGAAAAATAATTCTATTCAAAATCAGACAATTGATTCAAAATGTTCTATAAATTATTCAATTAAAATTAAAGATATCTATAAAATAGATAATCAATATGAAGCAAAAATTTTAATTACAAAGAAATAAAGGAGAGATAGAGATGAAAAAAAATAAAATATTATTATGTTCATGTTTGCTATTTTCATTATTTAGTTGTCAAAGTCAAGAAACAACTTCAAGTAGCCAAACATCACAAGTAGAAGATAGTATTGTTGAATTACAAACAAATCCAGTTAACAAAATATCATCTACTGGTGTCTTAATCGATATTGCAGTAAATAGATGGTTATGTGTTGGAGTAGAATACACAGGAACTTTTTCTTTTTCTAGTCAAACAGATCAAACTGCTAGAATAGAAAATTCTAATCCAGAAAATATAGAAATTTCATTAAAAGAAAGTTCTGGTATTAATGCTTTAACATTTAAAGCTAAAAAAGCAGGCGATACAATTTTACAAATTTATGATAGTGATGGTGTTTTAAAATATAGAAATGTTATTAAAGCAAGAAACAAAATTGCTGAAGATAAACTTACTGATTTTTTAATCAATGTTGATCATTTCCAAGCAGTTGGTCTTAATGGTGAATCTTCATTAACATTTTTATCTAGTAAAAGTGCAGTTTTTTCTGGATTTGATGGTGGCCAAGATTTAGGTAATATTAATTTTACTTATAAATTTAGTGGCAACTCAAGTAATAGTGATGATGAATATGAATTTACAATTACAGAATTTCCAAATGATATTAATGATTTACAATGTGTTAAATTTTATTTAGATTTCACTGGTTGTATGTTACATTTAATGACTGCTAATATTACAGTCGATATTTATTTACCTGTTTATTCAGCGTAAAAAGAAAGGATTAAAAACATGAAAAAAAATATATTATATTTAATTCCAGCTTTATTATTAGGAGTTTTAACTGGATGTGACACTACTACAAGTGGAGTTACTTCTAGCACAACTTCTAGTGAAGGTGCAAATACTTCACAAACCACTTCATCTCAGCCAGTTACAAGTGTTGAGGAAACATATGTTATTGTTACTAAATCATATGTTGGTTTAACTATAACACCAAGTAAAACTAAAGCTAAAAAAGGTGAAACAATTACTTTAACTTTAGAATTACAAAGTGGATATAAATTAAAAAAATTATTTTTAAATGATTCTACTAATGGCTTAACTAAAACAAGTGATACTACTTATACATTTGTTATGCCAGATGAATCAGCCGTTATTACT
The DNA here is from genome assembly GCA_900551385.1 of uncultured Mollicutes bacterium. Taxonomy (GTDB): domain Bacteria; phylum Bacillota_I; class Bacilli_A; order RFN20; family CAG-449; genus CAG-449. Next base: position 5,019 of record URVS01000008.1, read on the forward strand.
GCTGAATTGTCTATTGAAGGCGATGTTGTAATTCAAGGTTCTTTAGCCTTTGCACTTAATTTAGATTCTACAACTGGTATTTATTCAGCCAAAGGTGTAGAAGTTAAAGATACAGCTTATTTAACTTATGTTGTTCAAGGCGTTTCTCAAAGTGTATTAGCTATTGATAATACTAAATGTTTTGCTGATATTAGCTTAGCTACATCACAAAATGGTTCATTTGGTTTATCAGGCAATGCAAAATATGATTTCTTTTATGATCCTAATAATGGTGATACTCCATGTTATATTGTTAGAACAGAAGTATTAACCGCTCCAGCAAGCGCTAATGATGTTAAATCTTTATTTTCAGGCAGTGTTAGAGCAGAAGATACTACTTTCCCACAAAACGTTAATAAAGTAACATATTCAAATTCTGCTACTGGTGATGAATATGTATGGGAAGATTATGAAAATGGTTCTTTAGCAACTTCTGTTAAAACAAATTCAAATAAAACTAAAACAACTTCACATGTATTTAAACAAATATCTAAAGATGCTACTACAAATAAAAATGTTTATACAATAGTAGATAATTATGTTGAAGGTAAAAATGGTAATAATGATTCAACAAGATTAGATGATTCAAAAGCATTTTCTGGTAAATATGATATTGTTTCAGAATATTCAGCAGGTTTAAAGAATTACCAATTTTTAGATCATTCACCAAATCCTACTGAAGATGCATATTTTGATGCTCATCATTATTCTCATGATATAAATTCTTTAGATTTTGATATTCATTATGGTTATAGAACAGGTTTTGATTCTACATATGATTCTACTTTATTAGATTTTGATGTAAAAGTTAGTTCTGTTACTAATGAAGATGGTTCATTTACTACTACTATTAAATCATTTAAATCTTATGATGAAAGTAAAGATGCTTCATTAGGCAGTACTGCACAATATCATTATGAATATTTAACAGTTTTAACATTTACTAAAGCAGGTGCACCTTTAAGTGGTAGTTATAAAGAAACATATTATGGTAAAGATGCTTATGATGTTACTAAAGGTGAATTTTTAACTGGTGGAGAAAATTTAGGTACAGTTAAAAAAGAAGTTCATTTTGCTTATGGTTATGGTGAAGCTAAAAAAGAAGCAATTAGTTTTGATACAACTCCTTATTTTATTACAAGATTAGATAATTTAAAAGTTACTAATTCAACAACTAATGCAGATAATACAGTTCAACAAAATGATACAGTTAATGATTTTGTTTCATTTACTGCTTATCCAGAAACTGCTCTTGATGCATGGCAATATGGAATATCAAAATCTTCTAATACTTCTATAATTGGTCCAAAGAGCGCTACAGATCCATTTACTTTTAAAGCTTATGGTGTAGGTCAATCAAAATTAACATTTTCTAATCACACATTATCAAGTGGAATTAGTCAAGATGTTAATGTTAATGTTGTAACAACATATAAAGTAGATGGTTTATATTTACAAGCTTATGGAGCGTTCTCTGATGATGAAATAACAGCAAATACAGCTTATGTTAATGCAGGATTTATTAAAAAAGCTCATATTTATGCTACTTCAAGAAATACAGGTAAATACGCTAAAGAATTTAAATGTAATATTTCTGCTACCTCATCAAACCCTGATTTATTATCAGTAATTATTGATAATGATGAACAAACAATTACTTTTGATGCTAAAAAAGCTACTGTAACAGAAGCTACAAAAGTTACAGTTACTTGTACTACAGATACTAATGATACCGGCTTTACTGGTCTTACAATTACAGTTACAATTATGCCTTATACAAAGCCAGCTAAAACATTATTTACTACATGGACTGATAATAAAGGTATTTCATTAACATTAAAACAATATGTAAAAGGAGATACAACAACTTATTCAACATTAGTAGTTGATAATAAATCATATACTTTCGCATTTGTTTATAATGAACAAACAGGTGCATTTAATATTCCTTCTAAGTCAGGCTTAGATGTTATTTTATTAAGTTATGATTATGTAGAAGATCAAATGGGTGTATTTGCAGTTAGTGAAGGTAGCTGGGAAGGATTAGATTCAGTTACAAGTGGAGAAACATTATGTGGTTCTGGAACTTATGATGATGAAGCTGGAGAATATCAAGTAGAAAAATATTATTTCTTAGATAGAAAATAGAGGTTATTATGAAAAAAGGATTTCTATATTTACTTTTAGCTTCTTGCCTATTATGCAGTTGCGATAATAAAAAATTAGATAATTATGATATTACTCCTATTAAAGAACAAGATTTAGTAGTTAATGATGTGTATGAAGCTGTAAATAAGCTTCATACACTAAAAAACTATACAATAAATATTAAAATAGAAAGTGATACCGAAAATACTGAATATTATAATATTTATGCAGAAAAATATTTTTTTAATGGATATGAAGGCTTAGAAGAAGGCTATATTCAAGATCATAATGGAGTATTTAGAATTAATTATTATAACAATGAAATTATTGCTTCAGAATTATATCTTGATGAAAATAAACAAGTAATTAAAGATCTTTGGTCATCAAATTTAGTACCAAGTTGTCAACAAATGAATTTAGCAAATTTTGAAAAAGCAAGAAATCAAACCACTTTTGAAATTCCAAATAAAAAAGATAGATTAATTGCTATGGATTTATTTGATTTAATAAATACTAATTATAATTCTATGAAAGAATGTAGTTTTTCTTTATTAGGCACAAGAATGGATACTTTATATTTAACAATTAAACTTGATAACGCTACATTTGTTGGTCATTTTAATGATTTTGGCAATAGTAAATCTCCAGAAGTATTAAATTATAAATTAAAAAATTATTCTTATTCAACTATTCATAAAGATTTATTAAAAGCTAAAGAATTATTCGCTTTAAATAATTATAAAAGAGTTTGTTATAAAAATGAAAATCCTAATGATACAATCATAGGTTACGAATGGTTCAATGAAAATTATTGGTATGGTGATTTTATTTATGAAAATATAGATTCAGGAAGTCTATATGCTGAACAAGGATTTCTTGGTTTAAATGAAAAAACTAAAGATGGTGTTTATTATGATGGCGCTTATTTATTTTTCTTAGATGAAGAATATAATATACAAAGTACTTTATTTACTAAACCAGCATTTACAACTAATATTTCTTCATTAGTCGATATTATGAATTATCCATCTAAAATGGTAATGTGGGATTATAATTTACAATTCTTTGAATTTGTAGAAACTCAAACAGAATATCCAGATAAAAATTTATTTGTTACTAATGATGTATATATCATTCAAGATTGGATTAACAATTTCCAAATATCTTTAGATACAGGTTCATCTACTGCAACTATATATGATCTTAGAATTATAACTGATATAGTTGATAATTTAGATGAAGAATCAACAATAATTTTCCAATTCGATTATATGCTTGATGGTAAAATTTATGGTTTACAAAGAGAATTTATTGATTTCGGAAAAGCCAATATTAAAAGTGTAGATGATTTATATAATACATTTTCTGATAAGTAAGAGTTAGTCTCTTACTTATTTTTTTATATATTTATTATATCTCTACTTTAGTTATTTATATCTTTTATAAATTAATAATATTTTTTTATAATATTTTTTTATATTTTAAAACTTTTTAATTGATTTTTAAAATATCAATTCATATACTTATGTTAATAAAAGTGAAAAGCGAATTAAATCATCGGCATTAGTTCAAAGCTTTTATCAATTTGTTAGTTTTATTAAAAGTTTTAATATTACTTTTTTCTTTTATTGTTTAAAAGGAGATTAATTACAATGAAAAAAATTTTAGTTTTACCTCTCGCTCTTGTATCTTTATTAGCAGTTGGATGCGATAAAGTTCCTTCTAGCGAAACTAGTTCATCAAGCGAAGCTAGTTCAAGTGTAGTAAGTTCATCATCAAGCGTAGTAAGTTCCACTTCTGTAGCTGTTGCTCATGCAATTCATGTAGTAAACAATGAAGAATTAGGAGTCACTCTTGAAGCAGATGTTACAAGTGCAGTTAAAGATATTACAGTAACAATAACAGTTACAAATTCTAAACCTACTAAAACATTAGTAAAAGGAATTCATGTTAATGGTGGCGATTTAATTGAATTAAAAAGTGATAATACAGCATCTTTTAAAATGTTAGATGAAGATGTAGTTGTTACTGTAGAAGCTGAAGAATTGACTTATTTAATACATGATGAAACAGAAGGACTTGCATGTTTATCAGGATTACCAGAAAAAGCATTTGAAGGTGATTTAATAACATTTACAGTCTTTACTAAACCAGGTTTTACTTTCCTTGATAAAGTAGTAGTTTTTCAAGGTGAAGAAGAAACAGAAACTTTTAAAGAAGTTCCTCTTACTACTACTGAAGCATATAAATATCAATTTGTTATGCCTGCTAGTGAAATAAGTGTTAAAGTTACTACAGAAGCTACTATGTACGCGGTAACTAGAGGTAAAAATAGTTCAAATATTTCTTATACTAAAAACACTGTTACTAATTCAACTGCATCAAACTTATATGCTTCTGTTGGTCAAATTGTTGAAGTTGGTTTAAAAGATACTGATACAGCTAAACCTGGTATTTCTGTAAATGGAATGGAAATAACTACACCTACTGAAGAAGGTGGATCAGCATTCCAATTCGCTATGCCAAGTAGACCTGCTACTGTTGATGTATTAACTACACCATATTATAGACCTCTTAAGAAAGTCGAATCTGAACATTTAAAATTAACATTCTTATCTAGAGAAGAAACAGTAGATGAAGCAACAAATGCAAAAACATTTACATATACTGAAATTACCCAATCAGTTGCTAGAGAAGATGTTTATGTTAGAGTAACTGGAGTAACTGAAGATTTTGTAGTTTCTTCAATGAAAGGAATTTATAAAACAACTGGTTATACAGGTTCAGTTTATGAAAACAATTTAACAATTAGTAAAGTAAGTGATGATGAAAATGAAGCAAATCTTTATACATTTAGATGTCCAGTTAGTGATGATATCACTGTTACAGTTACAGAAGAAAATTTAACTACTTATAAAGGTCAACCATTTGTTGGTAAATATAAATTCGTTGAATTATATCGTCAAGGTTCTAAAACAGATTCTTTATCAAGTACAGCTGAAATTAAATCTTCTGGAAAAATAGAAGCAACATCTGGTAAACCATTTACATCAAGTATTATTTCTAATCATGATGCAGAAAATAAACGTTTAACTTTATTAAAAGAAGGTTCTGATAAATTTTTCATGTCTTATGAAGGAGATTTAGGTTATACTCCATTTTCTGATAATAAAGTTTATCAACAAGATGCATTCTTCATGGTCAAAGATGATGGATCTACTTTAACTTATAAATCAAATATTTTTGGTCAAAAGGAAGAAGGTAAAACATATTTTGCAGTAGAAATTTTCACTAAAGAAAATAATGTTGAAACATTTAAAAATGGATTCTTTGTTGATTTTACTGATGAAGCAAATCCAAAATTATTTATGAATGTTAAATTTGAATTTACAAAAGGATCATTTGTTTCAGATAAAAATGCAGAATATAAAGTTAAAAAGGGTGAAACATTAGTTGCAGATGTTGCAAATTGTGGTTCTTCATTATATGCACTTCGTGATGGTTTACAAGCAACATATACTGGCGCGAACGGGGAATTAGTCTTAGATGGTTTAGGCACTGCTACTTATAAAGGAAGCACTTGGAATTATGTTTTTGATAAAGAAACAAGCGATTTAACTTTAACTAGTGGTGGTAATTCACTTACTTTAGGTTTAACTTTAACTGATAAAACATATGTTGAAAAAGGTGCTGTAGCAGCTGAAAATGATTTTGATGGAAAAACATTCTCTAACTTTTTTACAAGTTCTTTTGATGATTACTTTTACTTTTATAAAGTAACATTCGGAAAAAGTGGTTCAGTTGATGTTTTAATAACAACTGGTAAAACCGAAAAAGGCACAAAAATGTATCCTAACAATAGTAATAAAGATCCAGATACTTATGTTATTAATGATGATGGAACTATATCATTAACTATGCATAATGGTTCTAGTGAAAAAGTTTTAGTTCTTACTCCAAATGAAACAAAAACCACTTTAACTATCGATAAAGATTTCTCTAATGTTTACACAACTAAAGATCTCGTTCTTTCTTTGGTTTTGTAATATACATCTCTCCTCATACGCTCCTTCGGGAGCGTATTTTTATTTTAAATATTTCTTCAATATGTTATACTTACTCTAAGGAAATAATTTATGGAAAATCAAACAAAAGTTAATTTATGGACTGAAGAATTACTCAATAAATGTAAAAATAACGGATTAGTTAATTTTAATTTCCAAAATGAAGTTAATCTTCGTATGACTAATTATCAATACGATGAAATTTTTTCATTGCTTATGAATGGTTTTCCACTTAAAATAAATGAATTAGATTTAACTAATAAAACATTAGCCCAAGCTCTTGATGATGCGACTAATGAAGATAAACAAAATAAAAAAAATCATATTTATACTGCTGATGATAAAAATGTTCAAAGAGAAAAATTAAAATATTTATTAACTAAAAATAATTTAATATTAACATTTGGTTTATTAGATTATTTTGAAGATAAAAATATGAATATTAAATCTGCTCCTTTAGTTTTAATGCCTATTAAATTAGAATATATTGAAAATAATAATAGTTATCAAATATCTAATATTAATCATGAATTATATTTAAATGATTATTTAATCAATAAATTAATTGAAGAAAGAAGAATTGATATTTCTTATCCTTTAGAAAGCAATTTTTCTTTAATTGAATATTTTACTTATGTATCTACAAAAGTTAGAAATTACCATTTTTCTGTAAATAATGGCTGTTTTATTACTTGTTTATTAAATCAAGAAAGTTTTTATCAATATAAAGATTTCCAATTAAATCAAAAATTTATTTTGGATTTACCTATTGTAAAATCTATTTCTTATTTAAATTCTGAATTTTTTAATTTTAATAAAATTACTTCTTCTAAATTATATAATCAATATTTATCTTTACTTAATTTAGATAATGATGAATATAAGATTTTAAAAAGAATTAATCAAAGAGAAAATATTGTTTTAAGAACAAATTTAAAAGAAAATAAAGATCATTTATTATTAAATGTTATTTATGATTTTGTATTAAATAATAAAAAAATATTAATTACTTATGATGAAAATAATTATTTACAAATATTAAAATTTATTAAAGATAATTCTTTAGAAGAATACACTTTAGATTTATCAAAAAATAATACAAATAAAGAGAACATTATTAATAGATTTACATCACAAGATAATTTAGATTTTGATACAAAATTATTAGAGCAAAGTAGAATTGATGAAACAGTAGATACATATTATTTATTAAAAAATGATTTTAAAAAATTTATTAATGCTTTAAGAAAAAATAATGAACCATTGAATTTATCTATTAATAAAGCTATTGATGAATATTATTCTTTAGATAAATATCCAGATACATTAATAGATATACCTAATGTCAATTTAATTGATGAAAAACAATTAAGTGAATATTTGCAATATATTTCTTCTTTTACAAGTTCTATTGAAGATTTAAAATGTCATTATTTAGATCACCCATTTTATGGTTTTAATAATCTAAATTTAAATCAAGAAAATTATCAAGAATTAAAAGAAAAAATTATTTTATTAAGTAATGAATTTGAACCAAGTAAAGTCGCATTTTCTAATTTAGAAAAAACATTTTCTTTACCATACCCTCAAACACTAAAAAGCATGAAATGTATTTTAAATATTATTTCACTTATTCCTGATTTAGTAAAAGTACCTACTTTTTATTTTGAAATTAAAGATTTTAATGAATTGTTTAATAATCTAAATTATCATAATGAATTATTTAATGAATTAACTAATTTAAGAAATAAAATAATTACTCTTTATAATGATAAAGTTTTCTTAATTGATTATAAAGAAATGCATAATCAAATGTTAGAAAATAAATTATCAAGAAAAATTATTCATTCTTATAAAAATTATTTTGCTAAAAAAGTTAAAATTGATGAAACTATCTTAAGAAATTTATCTAGTGATTTAGATGAATATTATGCTTTAAATGATAAAATAAATTCTTTTGTGAAAGAAAATGAAAAATATAATGATTTTTATAATGAAGGTATTTATGATTTAGATAAATTAAAAGAAAGATATTCTTTAATAAAAAGTTTTAAAGATTATTGTGATTATTTATCTAGTGAAAATTTATCTTTTAGTTATAAAAAATTAGAAATATTTAATGAAGAAAAATTATCTTTATTACCTACATATAGAAAACAATGCCAAATTGCTTTTAACCATATCTTAAAATATATCAACTTTATCAAAGTTTATTTTGATGAACAATTAATTGATTTTTATACTTTACCATTATCTGAATTAGAAAATAAAATTAATAAAGCAAGTAAGAATTTTGCTTCAATTAATGATTATCTTAATTTCTATTTATCATTAAAGAAAATAAACGCTAAATTACCTTCTTTAGGTAATGAATTATTAAAATATAATGAATTTAGTAATTATAATTATATTTTCATGAAAAGGTTTTATTATTTATATGCTCAAAAATTTATGAATGATAATCCATTATTTAAAAATTATTTAGAAGATTCTTTCTATAAGAGTTTAGAAAATTATCAAGATTATAATAAAAATAGATTAGATATTTTAAATGCATTAATTAAAAATAATTTAAAATTAAATAAACAAAACAATTTATTAGCTTTAAGATCTTTTGATATTCCTTATTTAAATAATCTTAAAAAAGAAAAATTAAATGTTTTACCATTAGAAAGCTTTATTAATAACGCTAAAAACATGATTATGTCTTTATGTCCAATTATTTTAATGCCTATAAATGAAGTTAGTTCTTTATTATATAGATCTAATTATCATTTTGATGTTAATATTATTTTAGCTAATGAAAATTTATTAAATATTGATGTTATTCCTAGTGAATTTAGAAGTGATCAAATTATTGTTTTAGATTCTAGATTAATCAATAATAAACAAGATAATTTAATTTACCAAAATAATGAAAATTTCTTATATTCTGCTTTGCAAACATTAAATGTTATTAATTACATTTCTTCTTCATATAAAGAAAATTTATTAAAAGCTAATAATATTGATGTTAGCTTAAAAGATCATTTAATAAAAAAATTATCTAATAAAGATTTATTAATTAGTAAAGACGTATCTACTCCTTATGGAATTATTGATTTATTAGTAAAAACACCTACTTCAAAAAGACCAACAGCAGTTATTATTGATCATCTTAATTATTTTTCTATTGAATCTAGTATTGATTCATTTTCTAAAGCAAATGAAAGTTTAGAAAAATTAGGTTTTGCAAATTATCGTATTATTACATCAACTTATTTTCAAGATGAAGAAAAAGAATTTAATAAATTATTAGATTTTATTATTGTTCATACTGTACAAGAAAAAAATATACATAAAGTTACTAAATCTAAACCAATTATGGAAGCTTTATTTAAAGAATATATTAATCCAAAAGATGCATATTATTTAATTCAAGATAAAGAAAATAAACAAATTAAAGATGTTATTTTAGAAATCTTAAATATATGTTCTCCTATTAAAAAAGATATTTTCTTAGATACTATTGGTGTAGATAATGTTAGTTATTTCTCTTCTTTGATTTTAGAAAATAAAGTTAGTGTAATGAATAATTTTATTTTTGTTAATAATAAAGAAATTGAATTTAAACGTGCTAGAAGCGACAAAAATGAAATTAGAGAATTAGATACTATATCTAATGAAGAAATAGCTCAAGGCGTCTTAAAAATGATTTGTAATAAAGATTTATATGTTGATGAAACAATAAAATTAATTTTATTAAGTTTAGGATATAAAAAGATGAATCAACAACAATATTTTAGAATTCAAAATATTATTGGTGAATTAATTGATGAACATAAATTATCAAATAATAACGATCTTCTTCATTATGAAAATAATAATTAGTTATTTTAATTCATACATTTTAATATGAATTATTTTTCTCAAAAAGAAATAGAAAATTACGCTGAATTTTTATATGGTTTAAGTGGTAATGAATTAGCTTCTTTAGCCTTTTTAGTGGGTCTATTATTATCACAAAATATTAATTCTAATCAAATAAATAGTTTAGGTAATTTTTTTGAAGCAGTTGGTCAAACTATGTTAGTTATTGGTTCACAAAAACAATTATTAGAAAATAATAAATCTAATTATAATTCTAAATAATTATTTAATAATTTCATGTACCACTAAAGGAAATAAAGATAATAAACATATCCAAATCCATTCTTTAAAATTTAATTGAGTAGTAGAAAAAAATCCTACTAATAATGGTATTTCTGTAACAATAATTTGTAAGAAGAAACCTATAATAATTACTATTAACATAAAATAATTTTTCTTTTTTATTATAGAAAATATAGAAGAATGAATATCTGACATTCCTACCATGTG